>JBNGDT010000225.1:0-3484 GCA_049975305.1 Bacteroidales bacterium
TTCTACGATTTTTTAAGTCAAAAAGTTAAAAAAAATGAATTTTTAGAACCCACCTAAAGTAACAAAGGAAGCATTATGGGGAAAAAAGTACTGAGACGTTTATTTTTGTTAGCCGGGATTGTGTTTTACGTGTTGCCGGTAGATGCCCAATCCGGGTTTGAACCGGCGTGTGTGAAACAATTGGATGAAAGCCGTAAGTTTAAAGTGGATGCCATGCGTTATTACTGGGCCAATCCGGAACCTTCCTTACAAAACACTTATAACATTTCCGGTGTCTCCGATGTGGATTTTACCTGTTATGGTGTGGGGATATTGCCCTCAGAACCATTGAATTATGATGAGATAAAGTTGGAAGTAAAAGCTGGGGATGAAGCATGGAAAGCTGTTGATGCCTATTTTGCGCCCGACCTGAATCTCCGGGATGACCTGTACTGGACAGACCTGAATTTTTTATCTGACGGGTATCCGGCGCGCCACTTTTCCATGCGTATCCGTTTGCCGGAAGGCGTCAGCCTGGATTCCGTGAAACTGCAGGTGTTTAATATGGATTTTCATAAAGATTCATCACAAAAACACCAAGATATAGAAAAATCCAGGACTGATGACATGACACGAACCGGAGATTGCCCGGAATACCCGGAAGTAATCCCACGGTCTGTGTGGCTGGACCCGTATTATACCCAACCGGCTTATACCCCGACCGTTATTTCAGCCCATCATGTGGTGATTCATCATGGGGCTTCTCCGGATTATGATGATGGACCAACAGTGGTTCGTAGTTACTGGAATTATCATGTCAATACGCTTGGTTGGAGCGATATTGGGTACAATTACCTAACGGATAAATACGGTAACATATATAAGGGGCGGATGAATTCAGACCCGTTGAACCAGGATTGCCGTGGTGCCCATGCAGGTGCATCAAACGATGAGTCCATTGGTGTCAATTTTCTTGGAACTTCCGATATTACCTATCCGACATATATCCAGCTTGACAGGGTTTACCAGTTGCTGGGCTGGTGGTTCAACAAACGGGGGTATGACCCCACTGAATCTGCAAATATCGTGTTGCAAAGCGGAGGCACCGGCAGCATCCCGAGAATCTGCGGCCACCGTGATGTGAACATTGGCGGGACAACCTGCCCGGGCGATACGTTATATGCGTTGCTTCCACAAATACGTGTCATGACAGCGGCACGCATTCAGGCGTGTAAATCTGAGCCCTATACAGAAATTTCCGTTGCAGGGAACTGGCAAACAGAAGATTTTACAGCAGCATTCACCGATATTGACAGCTCCGGGTTTGGTATTCAATCCCGTTTCTGGCAGGTGCTGGATTTTGACGGTAATGTATGGGATGCCAACCGCAACAGGGGCCATTTCAATGACAATTTTCAAACAACCATGCATCCGGATTGGATAAACGCAGCAGGAACGTGGGAAATTAGCAATGAACACCTGTACCAGAGTGATGAAGACCAAGGGAATACAAATTTATACATCCCTCTCAGACAGCGTGATACCACGGCTTATTTGTATCACTGGCAAATGAATATTGATGGCACCGGCGACAACCGGCGTGCTGGCATACATGTGTTTTGTGATTCGGCTGAACAATACAACAGACACAATTCATACATGGTGTATTACCGCGTTGATCAAAATAAAGTACAGCTATACAAATACATAGATAACACGTATTACCTAAAAACCGATGATTTTGCCGGGATAAATGCCGGCGAGTGGTATGACTGTAAATTGTATTACAATCCCATAACGGGTGATTTAAAAGCCTGGCTCAATGATGTGCTGGTGTCGGAATGGATAGATGATAACCCATATCCTGAAGGAAGGCATTTTTCGTTGCGCACAGGCAATGCACAGGTAATGTACGATGATGTGAAAGTATATACAGCCCGCAGTGAAAACGAAATGGTGGCAATCGGCGGTGAAGATGCCCATATTTGGCATCAGAATCCCCATCCCGACACAGCATCCTGCCGGATAAAATCCCTGTTGCTGGATAACCTTGACAATTTTTCGGCGGTGGCCGGACTGGATGTCAACATTGACTGGACAGCCCCTGATGCAGTGGCTCTGCGTGATGGAGCAGAAACCGATATCGATACCATTTACGGGTTAACACAGTATCCGGTTAACTGGGATAACCCCGGCGACATGCATTCCGGTATCAATGCTGTTGAAATAGCCCTGGGCACAGAACCGGGTTTTACAGATGTGCAGGGGTGGACAGTGGTAAGTTTCGGGAATGCATTTGTTTTGTCTGATGTTGAAATGTTGCACGACAGCATGTATTATGCCAATCTCCGTATAACAAATAATGCGGGTATTGATACTATTGTTAGCAGTGATGGGGCTTTGGCCCGGCATGCAGCGGTGGCGGATTTTTCATTCAGTGAAACTGAAATTTGTGTTGATGAAAACGTTGAATTCTATAATGCATCGG
Source organism: Bacteroidales bacterium (assembly GCA_049975305.1). Taxonomy (GTDB): domain Bacteria; phylum Bacteroidota; class Bacteroidia; order Bacteroidales; family ML635J-15; genus JAQIBY01. The sequence goes on from JBNGDT010000225.1 coordinate 2,468, forward strand.
CCTATGAAGATTCTGTTAGCTGGTTTTTTGAAGATGGTAGCCCTGAGTTTTCATCGCAGGATACTGTGTCGGTGTACTGGGCTGAAAGCGGGAGTTACTCGGTAAGCCTCACTGCATGGTATGGCGGGAACAGGACAGATACCATCCTTGACGTGAATATTACAAAGCATGCTTATCCCATAGCTGGTTTTTCTGCATTATCCACTGAAGTAGAATTGCCGTATGCCGTTGTTGCCTTTAATAATGATTCTGAAAATGCGACGGATTATTTCTGGGATTTTGGTGATGATAACGGGTCAGAACAGGCCGAACCATGGCATGTGTATGGTACCACGGGGGTATATACTGTTATACTGGTGGCTGGCAATGAATACTGCGCAGCAGATACGCTGGTGAAAGAAGATTACATTACTGTGCATGAGGAAAATGTCGTTGGAAATATTTCATTAGCGGGGCTATCCATTTACCCAAACCCTGCCAACGATAAATTGTACATTGACCTGTCTGAGTCTTCATTACACCTGACAAATGTATTGGTGGTGGATTTGCAGGGGAAACGCCTATTGGAAAAAACGATTGACGCTTTCTATTCTGACCGGATGTCCGTTGATATTGGCAAATTAACTGCCGGAACATATTTTATTGGTTTGAAAACGGATAACAATGTGTTGTGGCAACAATTTGAAAAAGTAGAGAAATAACAAAAGAAATAACAATCGAAGGTATCGTTTTTTTATAGTAAGGGCGTGCTCCTTATTTGTGAGATGGAGAGAGGGAGAGATGCTCACAAATAAGGGTCGGTCTCTGGTTTATAGCCGCATTGTGCAGCCTTTTGCCTGCAATGCTGTGACAGGAGCTTCCGCTGGTCGCTCTGCCAAAGCAGCAGCCAATAAAGTCTGCACTACTACGGGCTAACCACCTCCGCCCTCACGCGAAACCTCTACCCCTAATGCAAATATTTTAAAATGATTACTTAATGTTATACCTAAATTCATTTTTATAGCTAATTCCTGCTAT
>JBNGDT010000226.1:0-3458 GCA_049975305.1 Bacteroidales bacterium
GAATGAAAAGAAAATACGATTTGGAGGAAAGGCTTATTGCGTTTGCTATCAGAATGATGGAATTTACTGAACAATTTTCAAAAACAAAAGCAGGGAATCATGTTGCAGGTCAATTAGTTCGTTCCGGAACTTCTCCTGCATTCAATTATGGAGAGGTACAGGGATCAGAATCTCCGAAAGATTTTATTCATAAGATGAAAGTAATTTTAAAAGAGTTGAGAGAAACAAGGATTTGTCTTATTATCATTATTCGTAAGCCGCTTATTAATCCACCTAAGAAAATAGATTCCAATTTAAGTGAATATAATGAACTGGTAGCTATATTTGCAACAAGTATAAAAACAGCTCAAAGAACCAAATCAAAAAACGATGATAAATAAAATTCTACATTCATCATTTTACATTCAATATTTTATAATCGTATTATTAGAAAGGTGTGGATTTTACAAACTGTATAACTTTAATACTCTCATATAACTCTTTATTAATTTAGTTATCTTTTTTGAAGTTCCCCTATTTTTCCAGGGGCGAGTACTGTATAATTATATCTATGGTAAAACCAAAAAAACATCTCGGCCAGCATTTTTTGACAGACCAATACACTGCTGACAGAATAAGCAATGCATTGGAAAATAAACATGAGTGGCCGGTGCTTGAAATCGGACCGGGGAAAGGGGTGCTCACCAGTAAATTAATGGATACTCACAATGATTTTTTTGCTGTTGAAACCGATGAGGAAGCAGTTGACTATTTGAATGATTTGTTTCCGCAGCTTAACAACCGGCTGATTAAAAAAGATTTCCTGGCCCTGGATTTAACTGAAATAGCATCCGAAAAACTGTGTATCATAAGTAATTTGCCATACAATATTTCAAGCCCGGTTTTGTTTAAGGTATTGGATAACCGCAACCTTGTTGATGAGGCTGTGTTTATGGTGCAGCGTGAGGTTGCCAGGCGAATAGCATCTCCCCATGGAACTAAAGTGTACGGTATTTTGAGTGTCTTGATACAGGCCTATTATGATGTAGAATACCTGTTTACCGTCAATGAAGGGGCATTTTTCCCCAAGCCCAAGGTGAAATCCGGGGTTGTCCGCCTAAAAAGAAACACCGAAAAAGACCAGCCCGATGATTACAAGTTTTTCAAACAGCTTGTAAAAGCAGCCTTCAATCAACGCCGCAAAACCTTACGCAATTCCCTGAAAAGCATATTATCAACTTTCCCGGCACAAGGTTCTGCATGGATGAGTTTGAGGCCGGAACAATGCAGTGTGCAGGATTTTATTGAGATTGCACGGCAAATCAGTAAATGACAGGGAAATAAGGATTTGTGTGCTGTACCACTTATACTTAAATTGTTTTTTAATTGTAAAAAATATTTAGTATTTTTACATAAAATAATGCAAATTAAAAACCAATGTATTATGAAAAAACCATTCTTAATTTTAATCATTATTTTCTTCATTGCTATGAATTTAATGGCACAGCCTACCGTACAATTTACAAAAACTTATGGAGGGTCACAAAGTGATGAGTGATGCCCTTAAAACGATACGGCAAATGCCGGACAATGGCTATATTATAGCTGGTTATACCAATACAACCTTGAAACTGTTCGTGACTATCCTTTCCCTGAAGCTAATTTTACAGCAAACAGACAATGCGAAAGTATAGAAGATATTTACAATTTCTTTTACACAGGGAACACACCTGATAACGCATCTTTTTACTGGGATTTTGGCATAGATGCTACACCACAGTTTTCAACCGAAAAAGACCCTGTGGGAATAATGTTCAACAGTACAGGTTTAAAAGAAGTAAGTTTAACCATTACACGTTATGGATGTACTTCATTTGTTACTCAAACTATTGATGTGGTAAATGTTAAATGTGGAAAAAATAACAATAAAATACTTGTCTGTCATACGCCTCCGGGAAATCCTGAAAATCCGCAGACAATTTGTATCAGTCCAAATGCAGTACCTGCTCATCTTGCGCATGGTGATTGTGTGGGGAAATGTTTAGAAATACAGCCAAAGTCTATGATGAATGAAGATAATAGAAGAGATATTGAATTATTTTCTGCATACCCCAACCCTTTTAAAAATAGCACAGTGCTTAGTTTTATTTTATCTGAGGAAAGCCATGTTTTGTTACAAATTTATAATTGTACAGGGCAAAAAGTTGCTACCTTGTTTAATAATACAGCAAAAGCGGGGAAAGAATATAGAGCAGAATTTAATACATCAGACCTGGATGAAGGGATGTATATTGCCATATTAAAAAGTGATACGCAGAATAAAATAATTAAATTATCAATAGTTAAATAATATTTATGGTAAAATATGAAAACAACATTTGTATTAATATTGTCTTTATTTATTGCTAATTTACTTTATACTCAAACCATTCCATTTGGAACGTCAACAGATAGCGTTGAAACATTAGTATCTTCAGAAGAATATGGATCCTGGAATAACGGTTGCTCCTTAAATACAATTATCACAAATTATGAAGTACATTACTATAAGCCCCAAAGTTATAATAGTGTAAATAGTCCTATCTTGTGGTATGTACACGGAACCGGTGGAAGTGGAGCAGATGCTGAAAGCCGGTTATCTGATATAGCGGACAGAAAAAATGCTTTAATTGTAGCACCTACTTTAGACAATGTAGATAATAATACATGGAACAGTGTAAGAGCCGTTGGTAGAGACAGTTCTGGCTGTAGTCATATTTTTTGGCTTGTTCCGGTATTTACATCTATATACAAACATATATTGAATCGTGAAACCAGAGACTCTATTGATGTTTACTTAACAGGGTTTTCAATGGGTGGGCAGTTTGTATCAAGGTACATGCTAGTACGGCAACATTTTCTTGATTCTATACCGATTAAAATGGCTGTTTCTCTTAGCGGAGCCTCTTATACTTTTTGCACCGATTCCTTATATGGGATTGAAATGCCTTATCGTTGTGGAATTGCTGGTTCTGGTTCTTTTCCTCCTTTTGGATGCAACAATGAAGTAAAGCAGTACTATAACGAGAATTATGGAGTGCTTATTGGAACCAATGATACTGCAAATTTTGGCACAGCATTACCATGTTTAGATGTTCAAGGAATCAATCGTTTTGAGCGTGCTGAAAACTTTTATAATTTTTCTGATACCAATGCTCTTAGTAGAGGTACAACATTAAATTGGATTATGGATTCAATACAGGGTGTTGGTCATAACTCCTTTTCCCTTTACAGTTATACTGCAGCAGGAGATTCTATACCTGTTGCAGAACGCATGCTTTTTGAAACCCCTTACCACCCCGTACCCGATTTTTCACCCAATGTGGCTTTCATTTACGAAGATTCTGCACTGACAGTACAATTTACAGATATATCCCAGAATGTTGATAGTTACTGGCACTGGGATTTTGGTGATGGTGACAGCTCCCTGATTGCTAATC
>JBNGDT010000227.1:0-3457 GCA_049975305.1 Bacteroidales bacterium
ACTTCTGCTTACAACAATTGCACACCGGTTTCTGATGAAGAAATCATTAAAAACCAGCGTTTTTATGTTCATCCCAATCCAATTGACAGAAAAGCAGAAATCAATACCCATCAGCGGAAAATTGTTTATTACAACCTATACGATTTAAAAGGCAATCAATTATCCAAAAACAGTGATTATAAACTCAGGCAAAATGATGATGCCTATCTGTTCATCAACAAAAAACTAAAAGGAGGTATGTATTTATTAAGCGGTGTGTTCGCCGATAAAGGACAATTTAATATTAAACTTATTATTAACAACTAAAACTTTAAAACTATGAAAAAAATAAATTTAATACTCGTTATGATGTTGCTCATAAGCAGCAGTGTGTTCGCACAATGGACCACAGGTGGTAGTATGTGGAACAGATTCGGAGCCACAAAATGGGCTATATGGGGTAATAATAACATTCGCTCCATAGGCATTGGACATAAACAAATGTTTGGAGGGTTTATTGAAGGATGGACCACTGGAAACCCCCCAAGAGCGGCTTTGCATGTCAATGATTTTTACTTGGACGACCCACAAAGCTGGGTTTTCACCCCCGGCCAGGTTTTCCGTACGGATGGCCCTTCCAACCAGGACAACATGTGGCAGATGTTCACAGGCAACAATTATGGAAATTCTACCGAAAAAGCCCGCTTGTATGTCCTTGCCAACAGCCAGCATTTTTCGCTTCAATCAAGCACAGGTGATATGCGTTTTCACACCGGCGGCACCACCCAGCGCATGCGCATACTCGGCAGCAATGGTTTCGTTGCCATCGGCCAAAATTTCAACAACCCCCAATCCTTACTCAGTATAGATGGTACAAATGATAACACCGGCGAGGTTTTTAGAACGAACGGCTCAAATGCAGACACTACCATTTGGCGTTTTTGTCAGGGAAACAATGAAATTGCACAATTTTTCAGTCTTCCAGATAGTAAAGATTTTATCATAGGTGTAGATGATGTATCTTCTTCCATAAAAATTAATACCGGTCTCTTACAGAAAATTATTATCAAGGATAGTTACGGCAATACCCGTGTTGGTATAGGCAACAATTTTTCACACCCTCAATACACTTTACACTTACATTCTTCGTCTTTTTTTCCCGGAGCTCCAATACCCTCTACACAAATTGCATTTACCAATGATCACACAAAATCAGCAAAAACAGATGGCTTTATCGTAGGCATTTCATCAACAGGCGAAGCACAATTGAAACAGCAGGAAAATCAAAGCATGGAATTTTACACATCCAATCAGGAACAACTAAGCATAACAGAAAAAGGAAAAGTTGTTATTGCTTCTTTAGCATCAGATACAACAACTTACATTATGGCAGATAAAAACGGGCAATTACATATAGATGAATTTAATGCAAAAAAAAAATCCAAAAACTTGAAGAACGCATAACGAAACTTGAAAATACAATAGCAGAGATACAAACAAAAACCAGATAATTATGAAAACAAAACTCCACATCCTCCTCAGTCTTTTACTCCTCCCCGCACTCCTCCCCGCCCAGCCCGGCAATGAAAAACGCGCTTACCACTGGTATTTTGGGCATAATGCCGGCCTTGATTTCAGTAGCGGCACCATCCAGGAAGATACACAAGGTCAGGTGTTTGCTTTTGAAGGGTCAGCTTCCATTTCAGATACGGCTGGAAATTTACTGTTTTATGCAGGGCCTAATGGAGGGACAGAACCAGGAGAAAACAACATGACGGTATATAATGCCAATCATGAAGTGATGCAAAACGGCTACGATATAGATTGTGGATGGGATGGCCGCCAAAATAGCATCATTGTGCCTTTGCCTGAAAGCGATAGCATTTATTACCTATTGACTATAGGACATTATTGCAATCAATATACAAATCAACTTGGTTTGAAATTAAATATTGTTGATATGAGTTTGGATGGGGGATTGGGGGCTGTTACCGATAAAAACATTGAAATTTACCCCAGCTCATATAACGATACATTAAGCGAGATATTGACAGCAGTCCATCATGGCAATTGCAGAGATGTATGGGTGATGATACATCGTTTTAATGCGGATAAATTTTTAGCCTATAAAATTAATGAAAATGGTTTAGATGATGAACCTGTAGTAAATAACATTGGATATACAGGAGAAAATTGTATGGGGTGGGGCGCCAAATTTTCTCCTAATGGAAAATATTTTGTTGTAAATAAATCATATAATATTCATCAAAATGGAATTTTAAAAAATGATACATTAGAATTATATAAATTTGATAATGAAACAGGGGTATTATCAGATAGAATTGCCTTACCTATGGATTCTGCTTTATTTGGAAAAGAATTTTCTCCTGATTGTCATTATTTATATACATTTGAAGCACATTATTATTTTTTAGGTCTTTATCAGTATGATATAAGCAAATGGCAAAAACCTTACATCTTAAATTCAAAAACTTTAGTTGCTAGTTTGTTTACTATAGCGCCTGATTTGCAATTAACACCACTTAATAACATCATTATATCAGGAGATTGTGATACGATAAGTGTTATTGAACAACCAAATAATCAGGGTACATCATGTTCTGTAAATACCAATGTTATTACATTGTTTAATGAAAGCAAAACTAAAATGCCAAATTTTATATGTTCATATTTTAATGACGACACATCTGCTTATAACTGTGATACTTCAACCTATAAAAAATCATTTAGCAGCGTAAACCTAAGCATATATCCCAACCCGGTACAAAATAAAGCCATAATAAACACAAACGGAAAAGCAATAACACAATTCAGTTTGTTTGACATAACAGGAAAAAAGATTGATAATAACCAATATCTTTTGAAAAAAAATTCAAATGGTAAATACATGTTTAACAATTTAAAACTGAAAGGAGGCATGTATTTATTAAGTGGTGTATTCGCCGATAAAGGACAATTTAACATTAAAATTATTATTAACAACTAACAACTTAAAAACTATGAAAAAATTAAATCTAATACTCGTTACGATACTGCTCATAAGCAGCAATGTGTTCTCACAATGGAACACAGGTGGTAATCCGTGGAATGCATTTGGAGCCACAGACTGGAACTTATGGGGAACCAATAACATCCGTTCAATTGGCATTGGACATAAACAAATGTTTGGAGGGTTTATTGAAGGATGGACTACTGGAAATCCCCCACGAGCGGCTTTGCATGTCAATGCACATTATTTGTCCAACAGCCCGGCTTTTACTCCTGGACACATGTTCCGCACGGATGGCCATTCCAACCAGGACAACATGTGGCAGATGTTTACAGGCAACAATTATGGAAATTCTACTGAAAAAGCCCGCTTGTATGTCCCTGCCAACAGCCAGCATTTTTCGCTTCAATCAAGCACAGGTGATATGCGTTTTCACACCGGCGGCACCACCCAGCGCATGCGCATACT
>JBNGDT010000228.1:0-3420 GCA_049975305.1 Bacteroidales bacterium
ATTTAATGTTTTGTACATAAATATCGGGTGCCTTTTGTGAAAACGTGGTTTTTGCAATCACATCACCTCTGCCAACACCAGTTGCTTTTATTTCAATTTGCTTAGCAAAAAGATCAGGCCTTAAATTATCATTGAAATCGTAACAGCGTACCTCTAAAGCCGCATAACCAGGCGGAACCTGCTCATTAATATCTACTTTAGTCATTAATCCCGGCCATTTTTCCGTGTCAATGCGTATGGCAAAAGCATCCGATTTAATACAAATCTCTTTTATTTCTGCACTATCCTTCTTTTGCCCGTATTGATCGGTCAGCTTTTCCAGGATTTTTTTTTCATCATTTGAAATAATTTCCTTCGTTGGTTGTTTTGTTCCTTCCGAAAAAAAAGCGTAACCAAGGCTCATCAAAGTCTGTTTATTATCAAGCATTTCCCAAAGTGCCTGCGACGAATGATTATCCAGCCTCAGCGAGAATTCCCTTTCTCTCCAGAAAGTTCCTTTCCGGTTAATTCCCTTATTGTTTTCCGATGAAAGATTACCCCCTGTAAATATTGTGGAATCAGTATCAGCTTGATTTTCCTCAATCGGAATAAAAATGAGATTAGTTTTTATATTGCTTACAGGCAACGGAAGTAAAAGCGGATCGTCTTTGCCCGGGGAAATGGCATTTTTAATCTTTTTTATTTTTTCAGCCGGTATTTGTTCCATTATCACCCGAAAACGAATGATACTGTTAAACCTGGAACTGTTCTGGTCATCATAAACAACACTGCCTGTATATCTTGTTTGCAGAAAATTAAAATCAGGCTTACCTTCGCGATCTGTTGCTATTGATAATTTACCCGGAGAATAATAGACAACATTTTCTTTTTTTGAATCTAAAAAACAACGGATTCCTTCGTATTCAACAAGCTGATTAAAATCCGGCTGTGCCTGAAGAAAAACAGGGAATAGGAGTAAAAAGAAAAATAAAGGTATTTGGCTTTTTTTAAACATTTTCAATAATGATTAATCCCATCCACGAGGCCGCCCTAAAAACCATCAGGCAATTTCCCCAATACTTTTTCTACCAATGATTTATTCAGGTAAAGACTGGGTTCATTTGAATACCACCAGTCCGACTGCAAAATTTCATCATCGGTTACAATCTTTATTTTATATTCATATTCCAGGTTTTGTCCATCAGGAACAAAAAGAGGTTGTGAAAAATAAGATTCCATATCTTCTTTTACTTTTATGGCAGGAAGCTCCACAATGCTTTCACCTTTCGTGTCAGCGTATTTAGAACGTACAGTCACTTCTATTAAATATGCATTTAATCGCTCTAAAACAAGAGAAACAACTTCAATTTTTTGCTCCCTGGATGATACCGTACCTCCTATAAGTTCATTTATTATTTTGTTTTTGCATAAAATACATTCAGGAACAGAATATTCAATCCAAATTTTGTGTGCTTTAATGTCAACAATCTTTGGTATGCCGGACGAATTAAAGTTTACCTTCGCCAATACAGGCACTTCCTCATTACCAAGATTCCATGAATAAATGAATGGTCTGGTTTCCCCTTGTTCGTTTTTGTTTATAAAAAGTGCATGTAAATATTTTAGTTTTACCGGGAAAGGCATCTCATTTTTCCAAAACTGATTTCTCCATGTGTTATTTTGAAATTCAATACGGCCAAGTATATTTTTGTCATCAAGCGAAATTTTGACAGGAATATTCAATGATGGCATTTCTCCTTGTGGTACAAGTTTAATATTTCCGTTAAGGTCAACCTCTTTTAGTCCAACCATAAGATCGTCTGCATTTTTTGTATTCATGGGCCAGGCCACGTCAACCGGATTAAAAATATTTGTAATACTGATACTCACACTATCAGAAGAAATGCCATATAAATTGCTCAAATGGCCGGATAAATCTATCTGCGGTTCCTCGGCAAGCGGAATGGGAAGCAGCTTTTCAAATTTCAGGTTATTATTTTTTGTATAATCCTTCATCAGCTCTTCCACCATCTGTTTCTCCCGTGTGCCGATGGAGGGTGACAATTTCGCAAACATGATAACTCTTCCGCCTGCTGAACCTGAACCGTAAAGAATTTTAAAATGATAAGATTCATCCGGTGTCCAGACTAAATTATAGGAAGTTGGATAATAATAATAGTACCCGGAATTTTCATTTTTATCCGGAAAAATATCAGTACTGATATTGGATATTTTATCTTCCCCAAAATCAAAATTAATATCGGTATTTATCTCATCCCACAAAGAAATGGCAACATTACCAGGACCCTCTGCTCCTTTTTCTATTTGTTCCTTGCTTAATTGTAAGGGTGCCAAATTGATTTTAGCAACATTTAAAGGTCTGGGGTCTTCTTTGGGGGCTTCAGTTTTCCGGTATTGTTGTTTGCCTGTTTTGATTTTTGGAGAGAAAATCGTTCGTTTCTGATTTGCAGGTTGTGTGTTGTGCAATACTTGTACAGGGATTTTCATTGGCTTTCGCTCAATCTTTGACTGATAGATATCCTTGTTAATTTTCACAGTGGCCACTTTCTCAGGCGGTGGAAGTATAAGTGTTCCGCCATCTTTTAGCTTTGATGCACTGCCGACAGCAACAGGGGTAAGCGTAATCTCCTTGTCCGCCTGTATATAATCATAAGTAGGTTCATCGGTAGTCAAACCTGATTTTTTCCATTGTTTGGGAAGCTGATAAACAAACACCCTTCCTGTTACATCATTCTCATTCTTACAAACAATTAACTTTAGAAAGGCAGATTCAATTGCATCGTTTTCTATATCACTTTTCAATTCAAGATGCATTTCAATATCCTTACTATTTGAGATGAAAGGTACCGGTTCTGATTCAATTTCCTCTATTACTGATTTATTTGTGCCAATAATACTGCCTTTTAACCAGTTATCCGTAAAACCTTCGTACTCTATTTGAATTGTTATCACGTTAAAATTTTCATCTGTGACAATTACCTTGTTAATATCACCCTCAATATCTTTCGCGCCAAACAACAAACCAATTCCTGATTCAACAAGTGAGTTCAAATCATCGGTTTGAACAAGTTCCTTTCCAATTAAATTCTGGGCATAATTTTGAATTCCCGAAAGAAATAGCATACACAATAATAATACGAAATATTTAAGTGTAAACATGCTGATTAATTTTGAATTAGTCCAATCAACTTTAATGCATTGCCTGCCAATGAATTGGCGAAATACCATAATAAACACAATTGTCTGTGTACGATTTAAAAGTTAGTTTCAGTCATGTAAAGTTAAAGTATTATTGTCACTTTTAAAAATTATTTCGTAAATAATGCAGGGGCAGCAAATCTAAATAACGACTAAAAAAATTTTAATTTTGTTGCCGTTTATATTTAACCTTTTCTTTGTTCGTTAGTCAAATTAATTTAT
>JBNGDT010000229.1:0-3414 GCA_049975305.1 Bacteroidales bacterium
CAAGTTATTAACAATCAACAAAATATATTAACAGAGGTTTTTAGAGATGCCCATACCTTTGAATCACGATGAATTCTGACAATAAAATAAAAGTAATGCTTGTTGATGACCATACCTTGTTCAGGAACGGCTTAAAAACCCTCATGGAAGCATCAAAACACATAAAGGTTGTCAGCGAAGCCGCAAACGGAAAAAATTTTTTTGACAACAATACGCAGCCAAAAACCCGATGTGGTGCTGCTTGATATTGCCATGCCGGTGATGGATGGTGTAGAAGCTGCATCACAGGCATTGAGCCTGTATCCCGACTTAAAAATAATTACCCTTTCTATGTATGGGGATGAGAATTATTACAACCTGATGATAGAAGCCGGGGTTAAAGGCTTTATTCTGAAAGATTCGGAAATTGATGAAGTGGAAAAGGCCATCATCACGGTTAATGCCGCAAGAACCTATTTTTCACAGGAATTATTGCAGTCAATGCTTGAAGGCTTAAAAAAAGAAGACAGTGTAGTGAAAATTGCCCTCTCTGAAAGGGAAGTTGAAGTGCTGCAATATGTCTGCAGGGGAAAAACCAACATCGAAATTGCTGATCAAATGTGCCTCAGCAAACGAACGGTGGAAAAACACCGTGCCAACATCATGGAAAAACACGCTGTAAAAACACAGCCAGCCTTGTTATTTTTGCTGTGAAAAATAACATTTATAAGCTGTAATTTCTTCCTTTTTATGTTTTCGGTTGAGTAATAAAATTACCTTACCACCGTTTGTTAATCAAAATAAGACAATTGATTTGCAGTGTCGCTGCAGTAAAGTTTATTATCTTTGCATTATGCGAATGATCATCATATCACTTTTTGTCGGGGCAGGCATCGCTTTTTTTAGTGCTTGTGATATGGACCAATTTACAACCGACCCTGATGATAAACTCACTTTTTCCATGGATACAGTACAGTTTGATACGATATTCACAAGCATTGGTTCCACAACCAAATATTTTACCGCCATCAACCCGCATGAAAAAGCATTGAAAATTGATAAAATTGCGCTGGCACGTGGTAAACAATCTGTTTTCCGTTTAAACATTGATGGGTATCAGTCAACTACCTTAACCGATGTGGAAATAGCTGCCAACGATTCCATTTTTGTATTTGTAGAAGTGACCATTGACCCTTCAGCCAACGATATGGTGGAAAAAGATTCCGTAGTGTTTCAGGTTAACAGCAACAACCAGGATGTAAAACTGGTGGCTTTCGGACAAAATGTGCATCTTTTCAATGGGAAAACCATCACAAACGATACCACATGGACAAACGATAAACCATTTCTTATTTACAACTCCCTGTTGGTTGACGAAAACGTGACATTGCAAATTCAGCAAGGTGCACAATTGCATTTTCATTACGGATCCAGCATGCTTGTAAACGGAAGCCTGAAGGTATATGGCACTTATGATCAGCCTGTGATATTCCAGGGCGACCGTTTAGAGGATTACTACGATGATATCCCCGGACAATGGGGAGCCTGGCTTAAACTTGAAGGAGGCGGGATATATTTGTTGGGTGGATTGCATTTCCTGCAGGGAAGCAAATACAACGAATTGCATTATGCAGAGATAAAAAACAGCATCATTGGGGTCCGTGCCGATTCTGTGGTTACTCCAGGCACACCCACACTTACCATGGACAATTGCATTGTTCAGCACATGAATGTCGCCGGATTGTATGGTGCCGGGGCTCACATTCAAGCTACCAACAGTCTTTTTTCTGATTGCGGGCAATATACGGCTGCTCTGCTTTTCGGAGGTAAATATGACTTCAGGCATTGTACATTTGCCAATTACTTTTCAGGCACAAGGCAAACAAGTTCGGTGGTACTGAACAATTATTTTACCTATAATAACACAAATGGGCAAACCATTGTGGACACAAGGCCTTTTGATGCTTTTTTTGGTAATTGTATTGTGTATGGTAACCTTGAAGAAGAACTGGAAATTGACGGCATCGACGAAGGTGGCTTTGAATATCTGTTTGACCATTGCCTCATAAAAACACAGCTTGCCACTAACAACAATCACTTTAATGTTGTTATGCTTAATCAGTCCCCTGAATTTATTGACAGATATGAAGATTACAATTTCAGACTTGATTCACTTTCTCCTGCTATAGATGCCGGGGATATTGATATAGCCAATACCGTACCCATTGATTATGACGGAAACAGCCGTTTAATTGATAGTGGTCCGGATATGGGCGCTTTTGAACGAATTCAATAAAATATGTTGCTATGAAAAAAATCGCATGCCTGTTTCTGTTCTGTTTTTTGCTGTCATTGGCGCTTTCAGCACAATCTGATAAGGAATCACGAGAACATACCGGAACCATTATGTTCTACAATGTTGAAAACCTTTTTCACCCTGATGATGACCCTGACAAACAGGATGAGGAGTTTACTCCACAAGGGGGCAGGTATTGGACTTTATACCGGTACAATAAAAAGTTATTCCATATATATCAGGTAATTACAGCCGTGGGCAAATGGAACGCCCCGGATGTGGTTGGCTTGTGTGAAATTGAAAACCGGCAGGTACTGCAGGACCTTATTAACAAAACACCGCTGTTCAATGCAGGATACGAAATCATTCATTATGAGTCGCCTGATGCCAGAGGGATTGATGTAGGGTTGTTGTACCGCACCAAAACTTTCAGGCCATTGAAAGATTACCCCATTCCTGTAACCTTTAGTGGAAGCAGGAGGGCTACCAGAGATATATTGTTTGTCAAAGGCGTATTGAACAACAGAGACACCCTGCATCTTTTTGTCAACCATTGGCCTTCTCGCTGGGGCGGACAAATGGAAACAGAACCGAAACGGGTAAGGGCAGCATCCATTTTAAGAAAACATGTGGACAGTATTTTTGCTGTGGCCCCACACGCCAATATCATCATCATGGGAGATTTGAATGACTATCCCGATAACAAATCCGTATCAGAAACCCTCGGCGCCATAAACGGAGAATACGATAAACCTGAACCAGATGAATTGTACAACATGTCTTACTATCTCCAAAACAAAAAAGGGCTCGGGTCACATAAGTATCAGGGAGAGTGGGGCGTGTTAGACCATATTATTATTTCCGGCAACCTCCTCAATCAGGAAACAATGCCTTTTACAGACCTGGATAACGTCCACATTTTTAATGAAGATTTTCTTTTGGAAAAGGATGAAAAGAACACTGGCAAAATGCCCAACCGTACCTACATAGGGTTTAAATACCACGGAGGTTATTCTGACCACCTGCCTGTATATTTTAAGCTTTTTCGACAGCCAAATGAAAAATAAACCTGCATTTTTAAAGGTTAATGAATACTCAATCTTTCACCTAAATTATTTATCTTTGCCGTTCAAACAAAT
>JBNGDT010000230.1:0-2446 GCA_049975305.1 Bacteroidales bacterium
ACCTCTCCCATTCCCAACATAGGTAATACCATGTGAGCCAGGGGAGCCAGATCGCCGGAAGCACCGAGTGAGCCCTGCTCAAAAACCACAGGAATGATATCGCGGTTATAAAGTTCTGACAACATAATAACCGTATCCGGATACACACCCGAATTACCCAGGCTTAATGCGTGTATCTTCAACAGCATCATCAATTTCACAATGATAACATCAACCCTGTCACCGGTGCCACAAGCATGTGACTTCACCAGGTTTTCCTGCAACTGTGATAAATCCTCATTAGAAACAGACACATCATAAAGCGACCCAAATCCGGTATTGATACCATAAATCGGCTGATGCTGCTTTTCTATTTTTTCATGCAAGTAGCGGCGGCATTTTTCGATGGAATCCAGTGACCTCTGACTTACTCTGATTTCTGCCTTGTCATCAATAATTTCTTTAATAAGATTCAAACTTAAGGGATCGGGGGATATTTCATGAATTTTCATAAGGCTAACTCCAAATAGACATTATTTTTTAACACATGCGAATGTAAGGTATTCCTACTAAAAAAGAAAACGCATCATCATTTATTAACGCAATAAAACAAAAAACCCCGACGAAAAGCCAGGGTTTTAACAAATATATGTAAGTTTCGATAAACTTATTTTTTGCCTAACAGATTATTCAGGTCTTCTTCTGTGGCAGGGCGTTTTTCAACCACTTCATAATCAAATTTCAATTCTTTCCCTGCGAGGGGATGATTAAAATCAACCACAACGGTTTCCGGTTTTATTTCTTTCACAACAACATGAATAGGTCCTTGCTGTTTTTGAGCTTGAAGCTGCAATCCTTCTTCCAGTTCAAGGTCTTCCGGGAACTGGGTTTTTGGCACATCCTGAATGGCTTTTTCATCCACTTCGCCATAAGCTTCAGCCGGGGGAACGGTAACGGATTTTTCTTCGCCTTTTTTAGCTTCTTTTACAGATTTTTCAAGACCGGGAATAAGCATGCCGATATCAAGAATAAACGCTAAGGGTTCCTTACCTTCAGAACTGTCAAAAACAGCTCCATCGCTAAGTGCCCCTGTGTAATGAATTTTTACAAAATCTTTTCCTTTGATGTCAATATTCATTATATTTAATTTTTGTTGGGAACTATGGTTCCCTGTTATCAATTAAGCTATCAATTATTATATGCAGTTGCAAAATTATTGAGGGTTAAATAATTAAAGCCGCAGAATACACCTCGGCAGCCTCTCCACTGCCAACATACCC
Source organism: Bacteroidales bacterium (assembly GCA_049975305.1). Classification (GTDB taxonomy): domain Bacteria; phylum Bacteroidota; class Bacteroidia; order Bacteroidales; family ML635J-15; genus JAQIBY01. The sequence goes on from JBNGDT010000230.1 coordinate 1,260, forward strand.
AGTTTTTTCGGATGTGGTTGCTTTAACTGAAACGGCACCAATACTTAAGTGACAAGATTCAGCAATGTTCTTTCTCATCTCCGGAATATAATTTTGCAGGAAAGGTTTTTCCATTACGATGGTAGCATCTATATTTTGAAGTGTAAACCCCTCATTCTCCAACATAAAAACAGTATCTTTCAACAATTCAAGTGATGAAATGCCTGCAAAACGTTCATCGGTATCAGGAAAATGTTTTCCTATATCTCCCAGGGCTGCTGCTCCAAGGATAGCATCACATATTGCATGCAAAAGCACATCCCCGTCAGAATGTGCTTTAAATTTTTTATTGAATGGTATCTTTACGCCTCCCAGTATAATATTACTACCGGATTCAAGTTTGTGCAGATCGTATCCAAAGCCTACCCTCATCTAATTAGTGGTTTGTTTATGAAGTCCTATAATCGATCAAAAGATCAGAGTTCAAAATAATTGACCTTTAGGGATTAGGAGGAAAACTTTTCCTAAATCATAGAACCTAAATTCTTATGTTATCTTTCGTTTTTAGTTGTTCTGTGAACGCTTACAAAATTATTAATTATCCTTCTACTTCCTATACGCCAAGATCAAATGTAAGAGTGAAACGCAAGGTGTTGGCCAATGGTGAAGTATTGAAATTGCCAGTTGGGATCAGGTAGGCAAAATCAAGCCCAAACACATTCAGTTTCATGCCTGCCCCCAGGGTGAAATATTTCCTGGCTCCTTTGTACTGATGCTCCAGAAAATAGCCTGCACGCAACGCAAACCGTTCGCTGTACCAATATTCAGCACCAAAACTCCAGGATATTTCAGCAAATTCCTCGCCAAAAACAGATCCATAACCATTTTCAGGACCGGGCGCATCGTACCATGACTGGAACAATGCAGACGCCACGGAAATATCATCATCTTTTCCGGCTTTGATTAATTCAAAATTTTGCTCTACAGGAACACCAGCATCAGTTGTATCACCGGCAGAATAATAAACCGGTGGTGTTGGCACAAGCAGCTTATTCATATCCAGAGCAACACCAACTTTATTGTATTCATCAATTTCAAGTAGATAATATACCCCTGTCCTGAAGTTGGTAGGGATGAAATCCTGTATTTCATTGCTGGAATAGGACATTTTTGAACCGATGTTACTGATATTGATACCCCAGTTTAAC
>JBNGDT010000230.1:2456-3411 GCA_049975305.1 Bacteroidales bacterium
GTATAAAAGAAAGCAACATCACCTGCTACAGACCATCCTGGATTGGTAGGGACACTGCCCACTTCAATTCCACCGGTCAAATCCGAACGGATATAGCGTAACGCAACGGCCCCGGAAAAATTCTCTGTCAATAATCTGCTGTAACCAACATCCAGTGCAAATTCATTGGGTTGATGCGTTTTCAGTGGTTGATTATTGTAATCCCTGAAAGGAATTTCTCCCATATCAAAATACATGAGTGAGGCGGACAACATATTTTCATTATCGAGCCTGTAGTATCCTGCTAAATAAGCCAGATTCATATCATCAATAATATTCCTCAGCCATGGGGTATATGATAGAGAAATGCCCATTTCATCTTCGGCAAATATATACTTTGCCGGGTTCCAGTGTTGAGAATTGGGATCAGGAGATGTAGCTACACCAGCATCACCCATTGCCCCGGCACGTGTATCGGGCGCTATCATTAAAAAGGGAACAGCCGTGGTAATCACGTTGTTTTTCAAATCTAAATCTCTGCCAATCGGGTCTTCATCAAACTGGCCAAATGCCTCTGAGGCAAAAACGCCAAGCACAAATAATGCAATAAATCTGTATTTCATTGTTTTTAATTTTTTATCAAAAATACAAGCAATAAACGAAATTACAATAAAATTATTTCACAAACACCATTTTTTTAAATTTATTTACAACATCACCATTGGCTGCACGCACTTTAACATGGTAAACATACACCCCTGGATCCACGCTCCTTCCATTGCTGTCACCAGCCTGCCAACATATCGGATCAATGGTGTAACCTGAGGTATATATCTGTTCATTAATAATTTTAATTAATCCTCCATTCATGGTGAAAATCTTTATCTCAACATCAAGTTGTTCATCAGCATGATTGTGTGTAAATGTAAAACACGTTTGATCTGTAAAGGGATTGGGGTAATTACCAAGCTGCTCA
>JBNGDT010000231.1:0-3393 GCA_049975305.1 Bacteroidales bacterium
TATGTGGCATAACCCAATGGTATTTAATAGGTTACATAAATAATTTCATTTCTTTCAGCAAAATATCCAGTCCTGTGTCAATATTTTTGGGATGGTAACCCAGTTCTGTGATGGATTTATCGAGATTGAGGCATGTTTTTAGGGGACGCAGCGCGGGTGCTGAAAGTTCTGAAGATGAAATGGGTGAGATAAAATTTGTGTTGTATCCTGCGCTTGTTGCAATCCGGCAGGCAAAATCAAAGACACTGGATAATTCATTGCCTGCAATATGCCATATCCCGTCTTTTTTCTGTAAGGCAATTTTCATAACTCCCCCGGCGAGGTCATATACAAGGGTGGGGCAACGGAACTGATCATTTACTACCTTGATGTCTTTGTTGTGTTTCGCTGAATCTAGTACCCATGTCAGTATATTGTCTTTTTGTGGGGATGGGGGATGTCCATACACAAGTACTGTTCTTACAATGGCTGCTGTTACGGGTGAGTTTAGCAGGTACGCTTCGGCCATTTCTTTGCATTCCCCGTAATAATTCACCGGTGATGGTTGGTCTTCTTCGTAGTACCGGCCTTTTTTCCCATCGAAAACAAAATCTGAGCTCAGGTGTACAAGATGGATGCCTTTTTTATAGCAGGCATCAGCCATGTTCTTAACGGCTTCGTAATTGGTTCTATAGCACTCTGCTTTGTTTTGCTGGCAATAATCCACTTTTGAAATGGCTGCTGTATTGACGAGAACATCCGGGTTATAAATATCCAGGAAATAATTCAGTTTTACTTCATCATTGATGTCAAGGTATTCAAATGGTTTATATTCGGAATACGGTTGTTGTCTTGCTGTGGCAATGATTTCCACGTTGGGACTTATGTTATGGGCTGTTTTCAGGATGTGGTGCCCCAGCAATCCGTTTGCCCCTGTAAGAAGAATTTTCATGCCTGGCACATCGTTTTTTTCAGTTTGGAGATTTCATCCTGTTTTCCCAGTACAAAAATGTGGTCATCAGATGAAAGTTGTACATCAGCACCTGGATTTACCAGGTAACTCCCGTCTTTTCGGCGGATACCAATGATGTTAGCGCCGGTACTTTGTCTGATTTTAAGTTCCCCGATGGTTTTTTTATCATGGTCATCAATCATATCACAGCAGGAAATTTCTTCAAGGTTCGTTTCGTTTACAGTCTGCAACAATACATAATCCATAAACTCTACAATATCGGGCTGGGCAACGAGTTTGGCCATGCGTTGTCCCCCTGTTTTTGCCGGCATAATAACGTTGCTGGCACCTGCTCTTTTTAATTTGATATCTGAGTGTTCGTTGGATGCCCTGGCAATGATTTTTAACTGTGGATTGATTTCGCATGCACTCAAAACCACAAAAAGGTTATCTGCATCCACAGGAAGAGTAGTGATAAGGGCTTTTGCACGGTCGGTACCTGCTGCAAGAAGCACTTCATCATTGGTAGCGTCGCCGTGTACATAGAGCAAATCAGTTTCATCCCTGATTTGGCTAATGATTTCAGGGTTCTTTTCGATAATCACAATTCTTTTGTTGTGGGAAACCAGGTCTTCAATAGTTTGCTGGCCATTACGACCATATCCCACAACAATCACATGGTCAGATAAATTTTTGATTCGTTTTTCCATTTTTTTCTGTTTAAAATAGTTTGTAAAAATTCCACTGACTATATACCGCGTAAAATTGGATATCACGTATGCATATATAGAAAAACTCACAAAAATGAGTACGATGGTAAATATTTTACCGGGTTGGGAAAGAGGCGCCACTTCACGAAACCCAACCGTAGCAATGGTAATGATGGTCATGTAAATCGCGTCAATGAAAGAATAATTTTCAATGATAATATACCCAAACACCCCCAGAATAATAATAATCAAAAGGATGAATAATGCTATGACAATGCCTTTTGTGTTGAGGTTTTGAGATGATGTATTGTCGCTAAACATGGCTTTCCCGGGTTATTAGTTTTTGACCAATCATGCAAAATAAACATTTTTTTTCGTTACAATAATGGTTACTCAATTGTATTAATGCCTGAGATTCCAATGCATTGGAAACGTGGATCCCGATATCCTGCCATTCACGTATGATTTTATTTTTTTCTGAGGGTAAGTTTTCAAGGAAATAAATGGCTTTGTCTGCGTATTTTTGTTCATCACGTATCCGGGCATACAAAAATAAAAATGGTACCACCGCGTTGATGATGAGATTGTTTACAGCCATTTTACCGGGTTTCTTTACTTGTTCAGGGCTCTGAGTGCAAAATTTATAATGTGTGTTCCAGTACGCAGATGCTGGTTTTGTAAACAGGGAATGAAGTTGCTCAATTTCTTTTGCATCAGCCACTTTACTGAACAGATTGTCTTCTTCATGCATGAGTTTAGCCAGTTGAGCCAGCCTGATGACCGGGAAATTTACCGGACGCATGCGGGAAAATTTCCACAAATGGGGTTGTATGTTATTCAGTTGATATTTGTGTTTTAAAAAATCATATTCTTTTTTCAGTTCAAGAAAATAATCATCTTTTAGCTTGCCTAAGAGTAATCCGGCCTGACCAAAAAGCAGGGCTTCAATTTGCAGGAGGTTGTTACGGTGTTTTGCCAGGATTTTCCAGTTCAGGCTGCGTCCCAGCATTTCAAAAGGTGTTTGATTGACTTTAAGGCCAAATTGTTTAAACAACACCTGGTAAAAAGCAGTGTCAATGTCCATCCGTTCTTTGTACAAGCGTTTTTCTATGTCTGAAGCTTTGTTTTTCAATCGTTCCACAGCTACCGATTGCAGCCAGATGATGATTTCGGAAGGGGTGATTTTGTGTATGTCCTGATGGCACGGGATGCCTGAAATGTTTTGTATGAGTTTTTGATATTGATTGAAAGCTGACATAGGGTATTGCATTACCCATGTTTCAGGTTCACGGCCTGAATGTGTTATGGCGTTTTTGTTGTTTTCCTCGACAACGTGCAAAATAACATTGTCATAGGCCGGGTCTGTGTGATGATTGTGTGCCAACCAGTCAGATGCTTTTTTGTGTATTTCTACGTTGCCTGCCCAGATGGTGCCGTCAATGTTGATTTTGGCATTGAAAAAATCCGGTCCGGCATCAAAATTGTGAATACCGGTGTCCAAAACCTCAAAGGATTTTTGAGATGCTGTTTTAGTAGCGTTTGACCATTGGCGTGTTTTCCAGATGAAATGCAAAAAATCTTCATTCATACTTATCCCGGAATTTTAGGATAAAGATAGAAAGAAAACATGAAAAAAAAATCAAGCCAGAGGAAAGCAACTTGATTTTCCTCCGGCCCGATGCAGTGAAAGAGGTGTGGATTACCGTTTCACCACAAACTGTTTGCGTTCGCCGAATTGTGGAGAGTAGAGGA
>JBNGDT010000232.1:0-3377 GCA_049975305.1 Bacteroidales bacterium
CGTATGATTCCATCATTTTATTGCGTTCCTGATTTTGCTTATTAATTTGCTGTATCAGGTTTTCCAGGCTTTGTTGTTTTTTATCAATATTTTCCATCACCTGTTGACGTTCCCATGAGCTCATGTTTTTATCAATCAATTTGCGTTGAAGGTCTTTAATATCATTACGTAGGGACTGACTGAGTTTTCTGGCTTCGTTAATTTTATTTTCAATCGCCTGGTTGGTTTCTTCGTTGACTTTATTTAATTCATCTCTGTCGGGGAAGCGGAATTCCTGAATCTGACTGCGGCTGGTTTTGCTCCCGTTAATGGCATCATTATCACCCACTTCAAAAAAATAGGTGATGGCGTCAACATCCGGATTGTTAAATTGACTGAAATCCCATGCAAAATAAAACTCCTGTGGCGACAGGTTTTTATTGAATTGTAAAGGAATTTGTTTTAAGGAATCGGGATTATCATACGCATTGTAAATAAAATTAAGAGACTCAAAGCCATAATCATCACTGATAATCCCATTGAAATAAAACAGGTTCAAATCGGAGCTGTCACGTTTTTGCCGTACTTTAATATCCGGATACAAATCAGGGATGACGTGAATATTGTACTGGAGCTGTTTATCATTTTTAAAATACTCGTTTGCCATTGAAATGCGATAAGCTATACTTCGGATAAGGGTGGTATCAGCAGAAAATATGCCATGGTTGGATACTGCTTCCAAAACAGAGGTGTCAGAAAAAACAATGCTTAATTTTTCGGTTTCCCTTGTATTGAAATACCATTGGACTGCAGAACCTGCAGGCATGTTAATATCACCTTGATTTTTGAGTTCCTGTACAGTTTCGCCGGTGTATGCCGGGGGTTCTGTTTTAATCCTGAATTCAGTGAGTACCGGGGTTGGTAACACTTCAATTTCATACTGCTCAGAAATGACATCAGCTGCCTCAAAGTGAAAACTCATTGAATTGTTGATGTTTTTAAAATTGTAGGTAAACAGGTTTGGTTTATTTTTCTGCATCATCAAGTGATTACCGTTGAAATGTATCCACACTTTATCAGGGATGTTATTTCCTTTGGTTGTTACTTTTATTTCAAGATCATCTCCCTTTTTTGTTTGCAGTGAATCGTTTTTCAGTTCGAAAACAAAAGGCGGAGGGGGCACAAAATGTTCCTTGTACCTGACAATACGTTGTGTGCCTTCACTAAGTGCAGATGGCCAAAAAAACAGAACCAGCAACAATAAAACCATGGGAGGAACAAGGTATTTCGCAAACATCAGGCTTTTTTTCAATGGCAAAGCTGACAAAAAAGGCAGCGGTTTAAGTTCCGATGTTTTTTGAGCTATGGATGCAAGTATCAGGTCTTTTGACTTATTCGTTGCTTTGGCCATATCAAAAAGTTCAAGGCTGTTTTCGAGTTTATCTTGTATAACAGGGAAGTGTTGCCTGAGAATCCGGGCTGCCTGTTTGTATGAAATGCGGTTACCTATTTTTAAAAACCCCAATAACGGTCTGATAATAAACCAAATAAAAACGCCACTAATCAGCCCCAATGAAATGTAAAAAATCACCGTACGTGCTAAAACACTAAAATACCCCACGTATTCAAGCAGAGCAATAATCAGGTAATACGTTCCAACAATAGCTGCCGTAATGAATATGCCACGCAGTATCCGGGTTACATAATATCGTCTTATGAAAGCATCCAGCTTTGATATCAGTATGTCAAAATCATGGTTTCTCATGTATTTTTATAAACGGATTTATAAACGGATTATTTGGCCAGCCATTGTTCGGGATCAAGTTTATTTTGGCCATACCATATTTCAAAATGCACGATGGTTTCATCTTCATCTTCATTGTGATACACAGTGCCAATACTTTGTTTGACAGAAACTTTATCCCCTTCTGAAACAAATACACTTTCCAGGTGTGTGTATGTTGTCAGATAGTTTCCATGCCTGATTATGACAGCGTTTTGATATCCCGGCACTTTAAAGACTTTGCGCACTTCGCCATCAAAAATACTTCGTATGCTGCTACCTTTGGTTGTAGCAATATCAATGCCGTTGTTATTGATATATACATTTTTGATTACAGGGTGGGCATGTTTCCCGAATTTACTTGTGACAACGCCACTAACCACTGGCCATGGCAAACGGCCTTTGTTGTTACCAAAATTGGTTGAGATGATTTTTTCTTCAGGGGTAAGTGTGTATTCGCTGCCGGCATTGCGTTTGGCTTCTGCGGCTATGAGTTTTTCTATTTCATCCTGCAATTGGGCTGCTTTTTTCTTATGAGCATTGAGTTTTTCCTGCAATTCAGCTTGCCGGTTTTTAAGCTCTGACAACATGATATTTTGTTCTTCTTTTTCGCGCTTTAGCTTTTCTTCTTCTGTTTCTATTTCTGCAAGCAATTCTGTCTTTTCTTCACGAGTTCCGTTGAGTTTTTCCACCTGTTCTACAATGTCCTGTTTTGTTTTAACAATAGCAGTAGCCTGCTTACGACGGTATTTTGCAATTTCTTTCAGGTAAGCCAAACGTTTGTAAGCATGGTTAAAATCATCAGCAGAAAAAATAAACAACAACCGATGGGTGGAATTTTTGGTTTTATATGCATAACGAACAAGTGCTGCATAGTTTTCCTTCAGATCCTGTAAATCTTTTTCCAGCATCCGTATCATGTTTTCATTATCCTCAATGCGTTCATCCAGTATTTCAATTTCATCACAAAGGTGCTGAATGACTTCACTGCGTAATTCAATTTGCTGGTTAATGAGCAACAGGTTGTTGTATGATTTTTTACGGCCTTGTTTGGTTTCATCCAGCAATTTGCTGGTCAGCTTTATTTGTTTCTGAGCCTGTTGTTTTTGCTGCTCAAGCTCCTTTCGTGTTTGAGCCTGTACCTGTATGCAGGGAATAAACAAAAGAATAAGAATAACGGTATTGACAATATTTGTTTTGTTCATCATATTACAAGCTTGATAATTTACGATCTCACCGCAAACCTGCCTGTCGCCCGCCTGCCGGACGGGCAGGACAGACAGGGACGCTGAAATGCAAAGTTATAAAATTTAATGGACTATCAAGATAGCAAGAATTAAAGATGGCAGAACTGCATGAAAGCCCGAGAGCACGAAATGTAACGTGATAACCCCTTAGTCCTTTATGTGCCCTTGTTTTTTTAACCATCTCATATTTTAACTATTATACCATTGTGCATTCATTCCATATCCCTATCGTGCCATCGTACTTTCATGATAACTGATTTAATTGAAGTTTCGCAGTTTATAAATAACTAAAAATAAGCAAACTACAAATAAAATATTATAGTATGTTGTTTGCGTAAAAATCAAAATGGAAGTGTTTTAGATATTTA
>JBNGDT010000233.1:0-3365 GCA_049975305.1 Bacteroidales bacterium
TTTACCATTACTTAAACATTTTTGTTACTTCTGTACAATAACTATGTAAAACACGTGCATTTAGTAAGTTTGACGATAGTTTATAACCTAAAAACCAGTTATTTATAGTTTAATATAAAAATATTACTTTAAGTACTGACAAATTTATCATTTATAAGTTATTGCTTATCAATATGATTACATGTTATCTATGGCCTTTTCTCCTTTTGCAATAAAATTGCATCCATCCAGTTTTTAAAACATTAGGAATTTTTATACACATTGATTATTAATTAATTGTAAATTAAAGTAAATACCAAATCTTGTCTGTTTTTTAATGATTCCAATGCTTAGTTGCAGCCAATAAATCTTTAATTATTCAATAAAAATTACAAATGTAAAATCATCAAAATTTACATAAGTAATTTAAAATATTTACAGATGTTAATAAATAAATGGTTATATTTGTAAAGTTGGAATTTACATTATGAAAACCTTTTGCATGGATTTTTTACATGCCGAAATGACTGATATTTTGAATGAAGTCAAAATGCCTGTGTTACAAGTATTGGAGGTTACATACAACAGATGAAAATAAAAAATAAACCTATGAAAGACCGTATATTGCGAATAATTGAAGCCGAAGAACTGACAGCAGCCAAATTTGCCCAGGAAATCGGGGTTCAGCCGTCCAGCATTTCCCACATTGTATCAGGACGCAACAAGGCCAGCGTTGATTTAATTACCAAAATTTTACGTCGTTTTCCTGGCATTTCTACTGACTGGCTTATGCTGGGGAAAGGGGAAATGTACAAATCTGATATGAATAAAGAACCTGCTGCATTCGGTAAGATATCCGGTTCAGCGCCTGATTTGTTCAATCAGCCGCCAAAACAACAAACCCACAACCCGCAATCGGCCGACCAACAGTATTTTGACCATAAAAGCCGACCGGAACCAGCTTCAGACAAAACTCATTATGATAAAGCAGTTGAAAAAATCCTGGTTTTTTATGCTGATAAGACATTTTCAACGTATTTTCCGGAGTAATTCTTGGAGTAATTCTTTATCTTTGCATGAAACAACGGCATCATGAAAAAACACGTGCATAAGCTTCATGTAGTTGATAACCAGAAACTAACAGACACATCTTTCCTTTTAAAACTCACACACGAACAGGCTTTACCACCCATGTTACCAGCTCAGTTTGTAGAAATCAAAGTTGAAGATGCGCCCCATACTTTTTTGCGGCGTCCCATATCAATACACGATGTAAATACGGATAAAAATGAGCTGCATTTACTCATAGAAATAAAAGGCCAAGGCACCCGAAAATTATCAGAACTGACCCCCGGTAACCGTCTTGATACTATATATCCGCTGGGCAATACATGGACTGTCCCTGCTGATGCTTCTCGTGTGCTGCTGATAGGTGGTGGCTGCGGCGTAGCACCATTGCTTTTTACAGCCCGTCAATTTGCATCCCAAGGGCTTAATGTCAGTACACTGATAGGTGGGCGATCAAAGGAAAATCTACTCCGAAAAGAGGCGTATGAGGCCTTTGGAAAGGTTTACACTTGTACAGAAGATGGTTCACATGGCGAAAAAGGCTTAGTCACCGAACACTCAGTCATCAGCAGACTTTCAGATTTTGATGCTGTATATACATGTGGCCCTGAAGCGATGATGAAAGCCGTGGCATCGTTGGCACAGAAAAATGATGTGTTATGCCAGGTATCGCTCGAAAATACCATGGCCTGTGGTATTGGTGCTTGCCTAGTGTGTGTGCAGGAAACGAAAAACGGCAACAAGTGTGTATGCACTGATGGACCAGTTTTCAACGTAAATGATTTACTATGGTGAACACAAGCATAAATCTCAACGGATTACAACTGAAAAACCCGGTGCTTACGGCTTCGGGAACATTTGGATACGGCCCTGAGTTTGAAGATTTCATTGATTTAAACAAACTGGGTGGTATTGTGGTAAAAGGCACAACATTGCATCCCCGCAAAGGCAATCCGTACCCGCGCATGGCCGAAACCGCTTCGGGGATGCTCAATGCCGTGGGATTGCAGAATGTGGGAGTGGATGCCTTTATTGCGGATATTTACCCGGCTATCAAAGATGTGGACACCAATATCATTGTGAACGTTTCTGGTTCTACTATAGATGATTACGTGAAAACGGCAGCAAAAATCAATGCCCTTGACAATATTCCGGCCATTGAGCTCAACATTTCCTGTCCCAATGTGAAGGAGGGAGGCATGGCTTTTGGCACATCATGCCAGTCTGCCTCTGAAGTGATTAAGGCTGTCAGGGCGGCGTATGACAAGCATCTTATGGTAAAATTATCGCCCAACGTAACCAATATTGTTGATTTTGCATTGATAGCTGAGAAGGAAGGAGCCGATTCGGTTTCGCTCATCAATACCTTGCTGGGCATGGCTGTTGATGCTGAGGCACAAAAGCCGGTGCTTTCAACCGTTACCGGTGGTTTGTCCGGGCCGGCTGTAAAACCTGTGGCTCTGCGCATGGTGTGGCAGGTATCCCAGGCTTTGACTATCCCTGTGGTAGGCCTTGGGGGTATCATGAACGCTGAAGATGCCATCGAATTTATGCTGGCCGGTGCATCCGCTGTGCAGATAGGTACCGCCAATTTCATCGACCCGCAGGCAACAGAAAAAATTATCACAGGCATTGAGGATTACTTAAAACGCCATAGCATCAACGATGTTAAAGAGCTGACAGGCGCGCTAAAAACGGACTAATGTTAACTGATTGACAAGTACATAAATTGTTCAGCAATTCTCATTATCAATCGAAAGCCTCGGTTTTGTCAGGTACAGCAAGTTCTATTATGCTAATGTAAGCGAACCAGAAACCTTTGAATCCATGCTTAAAGATGTTGTCTGCCAACTTGATACCACGGGGGAAAAACCAATAGTTGTTAATTAATGAGATCAATGCAATCCTCAATAGTTAACGTGAACCATAAGGAGAATGAAAAAATCTATATTAAATTATGCACCAGACTAACAAAAGACCAAAAGCAAATATTTTATATCCATAATTTTAAATACCGTCCATCTGTTAGAAAAACAAAAGTAGTCCCCTAATTGTAAAAAACAAAACTATAAGGCGTTGTATAGGAGACCTTTAGGCTTTTGTATTTTCAAGTTACCTTGAATAAAATTTTAAGGATTTTTTATCTGTTTCAATGGGTTCGCTTGTGATGGTGTCCATTTGAATTTCTGGTTGAACCAACAGGTCAGGTATTTTTACCTGTGTTGACTGGGCATGTGCCACCTGCCCTGCGAACAGTGGGTTTTGGACGGTGGATTCTTATGTAGGATGATATATTATCGGGCTATAAAATTAAATTT
>JBNGDT010000234.1:0-3362 GCA_049975305.1 Bacteroidales bacterium
ATTTGTTGACAGCGCAGACATAAAAACCTTAATCAGGCTAAAACAGGCAAACGACGAGCGGTTGATAAGCAAAATTATGATTCCTGTACTCGATGCACTTGAAGCTGTTCACAATCACAATATCGTTCACCGCAACATCAAACCATCCAATATATTGGTTGCTTTCAAACCCGGTACAGAAACAATAAACTGGAAAAATCCGGAAATCCGTATTATTGATTTTGATAAGGCCAAAACACCCGATGATATACCGCTTTACCGTGGTGATGAGAAAAAACATCCTTTTTCGTTGTTATATTCTGCTCCTGAACTTATACTCAACAACGAACAATTAACAGACCATCGAGCAGACTTGTACAGCCTTGGTGTTATCATGATGGAAATGTTTACAGGCATACCTGTTTTTTTTGATGATAATCCCGCAAAAATAATATCCAATCAAATGATAAAAGTACCATCCCGGCCAAAAAAAATGTATCCCAAATTTTTTGATATCATTGCAAAAGCTATGGCCAAAAACAAAATTGAAGGCCCTCCCTCAAAAATACCGCATCATGTTATTTCTGAAAAACTCCGGGAAGGCATGAATTTGCGATACAACACGGCTGCTGAAATGAAATCAGACATCATTGGTTTCTTAAAAAGTCCGGGGTCTCCTCCCAAAAAAGGGATGGGTGTTTTGTTCGGAAAGTAACTGTTTATTTTATTTTTCTCCCCTGACTCTGTCATCCCTTCTGACAGCACTTTCCGGATCAGCTATGGGCAAATAATCCAGATATATCTGTGACATAGATTTAAACATGTTTTTTCGTGCACCCGGAAATTGTTCCTCAATAGCATGCAGCATCTCCCGTATTTGTATGAGGCGGGTATTGTTTTCATGCGGACAAGGTTTGTTTGCCAGGGGAAAATCCATAATTCTGGCAAATTCGATTGTCTGCTCATCCGTATGCTTAAGCAAAGGCCTTATCAGATTAACACGGCCCCCAAACATCGGTAAATTACCGGGCATCGATGATAAGGTTCCGTGTGAAACCATATTCAACATCATGGTTTCCAGGGCATCATCCCTGTGATGACCAAGCGCAAGTTTGTTAACCCCCCTATTTTTCCCAAGCTCGAACAAAGTTTTACGGCGATGCCAGGAACAATAAAAACAGGTTGATTGATTCCCTGTTTGTGAAAAATCAACCGAAATTTGTTCAACATGCAAAGGCACATCCAGTGTTTCACAAAAATTTCTCAACCATACAATGTCCGTTTTATAAGGGACCTCAAGGATATCCACAAAAACGGCCATGAGTGTGTAATCCTTTTCTGAAAATTTTTCTCTTCCCGCCAGGGTTTTCAACAGGGCAAGGCTGTCCTTACCACCGGATACCCCCACCATTAACCTGTCTCCATCTTCAATCATGTTATGCTCACGGATACATGCTCCTGCCCTGGCATAAAATTGCTGTACAAACTTTTTTTCTTTCTTATTCATTTAGACAAAGGTAACGATTGTAATTCATGATCAGATAATTTCATCAGCAAACATTAAACATCTGAGCTTCTAATTTGTTAACTTAATAGATGTTAAAAATAATCAGGCGTGCTGGTCTTCAATTTGGATATTGATGTAAAATTGTCGTTCTTGCATGCTTGTTTAAAGACTCACGAAAAACATGACAAATCATATTGATCTAACATTTACTGGTTTGCTAAACCACAACAAGCAAAACTATTCTCAAAATAATGCGCTGGGGTTCGATAATGAACGCATGATGACTTATGCTGAAATGCATAAACACATTGAATCCGTACAGGAAAAGCTCATCAACCTGGGCGTGAAACCCGGAGATAAAGTAGCTTTGTTTTCTAACAACGCACCAAACTGGGGAATAGCCTATTTTGCTGTTGTAAGCATGGGAGCTATTATTGTTCCGATGTTACCTGATTTACAAAACGAGGAAATAAAAAACATCCTTGAACACTCAGAAGCCAATGCAATATTTGTATCAGAAAAATTAAAAGACAAACTTTATAAAGCTTGTGATCATCTACTTTCAACTGTGATTACAATAGATAATTTTAAGGTGGAAAAAGGAGAATCAAAACCTGTCGAAATCAGTCTGCCTGATATTCAGGAAGACGACCTCGCTGCCATCATTTATACCTCAGGCGCTACAGGGAAATCAAAAGGCGTTATGCTGACACACAAGAACTTGGTTATCAATGCCATTCAGGGATATAACGTACAACCCACCAATGAAAATGACCGTTTTTTGTCGGTATTGCCCTTATCGCATGCCTATGAAAATACACTAGGTTTGTTGTTGCCTGTTTTAAGCGGCGCCAGCGTAACCTATGTGCGTAAACCACCCACTGCATCTGTTTTGATGCCTGCACTGAAACGGGTAAAACCCACCATGATGCTGACAGTGCCCATGATAATTGAAAAAGTGGTACGCAACAAAGTGTTTGCCAGGTTTGAAAAAGGGGGGCTTATTACCATATTATATCAATTTCTGCCTGTGCGTAAACTGATACATTATCTCGCAGGGAAAAAAATCAAATCTGCTTTTGGCGGCCAATTGAACTTTTTTGGCATCGGAGGCGCCAGACTGAATAAAAAAGTGGAGCGTTTCCTGTTGGACGCAAAATTTCCGTATGCTATTGGGTATGGCCTTACTGAAACAGCTCCTTTATCTGCAGGCTGCAACCCTGACAATACAAAATTACGCTCTATTGGGCCGGCTGTTAAATGGGTTGACCTGAAAATCAGTAATGGCAAAGACGGTGGAAACCCTGGTGAGGTACTCATCAAAGGGCCAAATGTCATGAAAGGCTATTACAAAAATCCTGAATTAACACAGGAAGTGTTTACAGATGAAAATTATTTCCGATCAGGTGACCTTGGGGCATTAAATGTCAAAGGCAGATTGTATCTGAAAGGACGCTCAAAAAATATGATAGTCGGCGCCAATGGTGAAAATATTTATCCCGAAGACATAGAAACCGTCATCAATAATTATGCTCATGTGATTGAATCGGTTGTTGTAGAACGGAAAGGTAAGCTTGTAGCACTTGTTCATTTCAACCGCGAGGAAATTGAAGAAAAAGCCAAAAATTTACGTGAAGACATTCAGACCTTTGTGGATAACAAGATGGATGAACTGGCAAATGACCTGCATGATTTCGTGAATGCCAGGGTAAGAAAAAATGCACGTTTACAGGCCATTGTGGTACAAAACTATGAATTTGAAAAAACCGCAACACATAAAATCAAACGGTTTATGTACCAGTAAAGAGAAAAGGCAAAAGGAAAAAATAAGGGGTTAGGTTTTATTATTCTAATTTCAAACCGTGAACGCTTACAT
>JBNGDT010000235.1:0-3285 GCA_049975305.1 Bacteroidales bacterium
CTTCTATCTTATGTTTTTGTATCAGCGAGTCAATATCAGTTAATTTTCCCATCACAGGCAGGTAATCCTGTAACTGGTAATGCTTTTTTTCTCTTATGGGAATAAAGCCAAGTATGTTAAGTCCGCTGTAGGGTTTCTGATATTTTATCTCTTCATATAATTTTACAGCCCGTTCTGTACTTCCTATCATGATGGCATTGAAATGAATTTTGTGATTCCGGATAAGGTGATTTGTATGGGTTGTAATCAAAAAACGGGGGATGTATGTCAGGATAAACTGCAATCCAAAAAGAACAGCAAACGATTGATAATAATCTTTGTATGAATTTACTACATCATCAAGAATAAGTACAAAAAAGATAATGAATGTGCCGATGAACGTGGTAACAAATGTTGTTGAGAGCTCTTTAAATCGTGATTTACGGTAAATGTTTTTGTAATATCCACTCAATACATGTAAAAACAACCAGAAAAACGGAATCAGGGTAATACCAAGAATAAATTGGGTTTCAAAAATTAAATCCGGCCGATGACCCAGTCTCATGGTTTCGATTACCAGTTTTCTGAAAATAAAAAACAGTGTCCACGCACTGGCTGCAGCCAGGTAATCAGCAATAAAATATTTGAATCTGTGTCGAAGAATATTCATTAGTAATGTATGAGTTTAATGTTATCCAAAAACACCTCACCAATTTCATTGTCTTCGGTTTCTTCTTTGCTTGCACTAAAAAACAGACGGTATTCAATGGCTTTGGTTGTATGGGCAATATCTTCTGTCAGGTTGAGATATATTCTGTTCCAGTTTTGTGAGGGGAATAAAACAATAACAGAATAACGTACATCGGACATTACCCCGTCAGTATATTCTTTGGCAAAAAAACCGGCTATAATTTTTTCATTGCCTTTGTAATCAAATTCAAGGTAAATTTTTTCGTTTTTAGGCAATTGATACAGGTCAGATGTCCGGCAGTCAAAGTTTGGCCTGTTGATGTCCAGAGCCACATAACCATATTTTCCGTGTATGCTGTTACTGTCTTCCCTGATAATAAAGCTGGTATCACTTGATTCTGTGTTTTCAAATTTTGTGCCAAGGTCTTCAAAGCTTTCGTAAAGCGGAACGTTGGCTTCAACATATTCATACACCGGTGTTATGTGTAATGTGTCGGCTGGTGGTAAAAGAGTGTCTTTATAAAAACTGGTTACAAATGGATATTTTGTACGGTACATAGTTTGCCCGCTTTCTTTAATGCCGGCTTCCAGTGTTATGCTTTGTTGGCCTGATGGTAACACAGGAACAGTAAAGGGAATCTGGTAGGTTCCCACTAATCTTCCATCTACATAAACCCATACATCCTGAAAATTATGAAACCCGGTGACTTTACCCGGTACAGGTTTTACCATCGCAGTATCTATATGAATATAGGAGGGTATAGGTTCTTCGGGATTGATGATGTCACAGGAAAAAAATAAGCCCAGAAACATGACTATTACTACATTTCGAACCATTAAAATACCATGCATATAATTATATTATTTTGATACATAACGCCTGCAAAGAAAATTTATTGTTAACTCTCATAATGTAACTCTTTTCTAAATGTAAAGTTATCTTTTTTGTAGTTCCCCTATTTTTCCTAGGGGCGAGCACTGTTTAAAAACAATTAGCAGTTAATTTCAATCGTGATTTTATTTCACGAATGACTGCCATGGTTCGGGATGTGTTTTCAAGGCTGACTTCCGGATTGCTGATCTTTAAGATGCTTCTCGAAAAAGATTCAAGTTCATCGGCCATTTCATTGGCATTTTTTACAGGAATGTGTTCACAGTTGAGATCATTTTTGTTTTCTTCAAACAAAGTCATGTTGTTGTCTGAACGTTTGCTGTACCTGTAAGCTTTATGATGTTTGAAATCTACTTCAATGTAATCTTTGAGGTTGTAAAAAACAGCATCCTGTGTTTCTGTGCCGGCAATGGTGCTTGCAGTGAGATTGGCTATGCAACCATTGTGAAATTCGATAAATGCGTTGACAACATCGATTTTTTGATCATTTGTGCTGATGCCGTAAGCCGATATTTTACGAATGTTGGAATTTACCACACTCAAGATATTATCCACATCATGCAGCATGATATCCTGTACAGGGCATAATGTGTTATCTCCCATGTATGGAATCATACGCCTGGCCTGAATCATACGTACATGGGGATCAATAAACGGTCGTGCAGCTAAAAATGCCGGATTGTACCTGTGACGAAATCCCAGTTGCACCACCACTTCTGCTTCATCACTGAGGTTGATAAGCTCTCTGGTTTGATTGATGCTGTATTCGGCCGGTTTTTCTATGAAAATATGTTTTGATTGCCGCAAGGCATTACGCAAACATTGATAAGAATTAAAACCTGTAGTGGTAATCAATGCATCAACATTCTTAAACAATTCATCAGGATGAGTAAAAATCCTGACTCCATACTTTTTATGTATTTCAAGTACCCGGTCATCATTAATGTCATGGAGCCCTACCAGGTGAAAACTGTTTAGCTGCTTTAACAAGTTAAGGTAAGACTCTATATTTTCATCTGTGCCCAGTATGCCTGCCCTGATCATATGCTTAAAATTTTTTACTAAAATAAAGTGAATTGTTGCAGGTTTTTTATGTCACGACAGCTTTTTATCAACGTGATACTGTTAACAAACAAGGTATTATGTTGGCACTTGAATAGCATGTGAAGACAGAAATTGGGGATGGAATTTTGAAAAATGATGTTAATGTTCCATATTTAGAAACTAGGAAACTGATAAAAAACGATACGGCATGCTTAAACAATTTTAAATTTTTCTTGTAACAGCTTGTGGAAACATTGTTTATTAGGCGTATTATGTGTTTTTATATGGAACTGTAATTCATTTAACCGGTCTGAAATAACCAGGGACAACAACTATGAAACTCAGAAAAAAACAACACGAAAACTTACAAGATGGCGATGATCAATGGAAAATCAAAGCGGAAAAAATGGTAGAAAATCAAATTAAGCCTCAGGGTATCCATGATAAACGGGTATTGGAAGCCATGCAAAATACACCGCGTCATTTGTTTGTCCCCGATGCCTGTCAGGACAGAGCTTATGTTGATGGTCCGCTGCCAATAGGCCATGGACAAACCATATCACAACCGTATATTGTGGCTTTAATGAGCTCTATTTTTGAATTCATGGGGTTTTCTTTTCCAATACCGACTCTCTTATTTTCAGACAATAACAAATCAGAATTTACCTTAACCCGGTTTG
>JBNGDT010000236.1:0-3269 GCA_049975305.1 Bacteroidales bacterium
AATATTAGCTTATTTTATTGAATATCTGCATCTTATTAAAGTAAAATCCGTTTTAGCGACATAATCAATCAATTCAAAGGTTTCGCGGAAAATATCATGTATCTTCTCCCAGAAATTTTAATTTTCCACACTTTCATTTTCTACGTCCTCTATTTTCTCATGAGACATATCATAATTCAGGCAGTGGGTTTTATATTAACAGCGTTTGCACCATCTGACGTAATAATTGTATATGCATGGCATATACCTCGGGTCATTAACACGGTCTAAAATTTCGGGTTTTTTCATGGTAAATGATTTTTGGTTTGACAATACAAACTTACATAGAAAGATCTAAACTTTTTTCAACTCATCAAGCCACTTGAGAATTTGTTTAAAATGAGAACCTTTCCAATAAACTTGTCCGCAACCGGTGCATTTCCAAAACTCGTGATGATGATTCAAAGTATCGTCCGGCAACATTGTTGCTGAATTGGCTTTGGACACTTCTTTCAATTCACCGTTACACTTAGAGCAGCGCGAAAAAGGCCGGAAAAGATTTTGAAGCTGAAACCGTTCCGCCACTTCGTTCAATTGCTTTTTCGAAACATCATTCCTAATAAAGTATCCGTGTGTTACCGCATTGTGTTTTAAAATACCCTTGTCACGGGTAAGAATAATACGTTGTTCTTTCAGGGAAATTTCAATATTTTCATCGTCTTTAAAATCATTTCTGTATAATGTGTCAAACCCCAGCAAACGTAATTTCTGAGCGAGTTTACCCAGGTTTACATCCACCACAAACCGGGTATTGCGCAAAGGTTTTGGCCGTAGTTTTACTACAGGTGAAATGTCGAGTGATTCAAACTGCGGGTAAACCGAAATTTGTTCACCACCTTGCAGTTGGTACTTAAAATCCACCGGTTCACCATTCACAAAAATCAAATCCACTTCTACGTGTGGAACCCCAATGGTCTGAATGGTTTTTTTAATAGATGGCCTCCCTTTGAATTCATACACAAAAATTTTCTTTTTCCAGGGTTTGGGCAAATGGTCATTCAGTTCTTCGTAAAAACGGAACTTTGATTTACGAAGTACAGGGGTATGATTTAATCCGCTATGCTCCTGATTACCAAATTTCATATTCCTGTTACATTACATGACATCGAAAGAAAGGGTTGCCTGATTTATGTAATTTATGTTTCTGTTTAGTGTAAAGATAATAAAAGTTAAACCAATGGTTTATAACTTGATGCAAAATTGTACAAAAACAGCCTTGATAAAGCAATCAAAGTTTGGTCTGCATTTCTGTAAACAAAGTTACCATTTACACATTTGGAATCAGATGCCAAAATTGTAAGCAATGCGGCTTTTTTTAAAGCATGTTCTTGGAAAAATGAAGTGCTTTACTGTTACCAGATTTATTATGGTAAAAATATTATATGTAATGATATGAAATAGGTCTAATCTCCAAAATCATTCAAAATAAATTATCTTATGTTAAATTGTAAAAGATTGGTAATAAGGTATAAAATCGTTGCTAACGGTTATTAACGGTTAATAACCGTTAGCAACGGCTAATATTTAAATAATAAATCATACAATAAAATAAATAGCTGAAAGCGCTGCACGTAGCCTTCAATCGCACCATACTGGAATTGAAAGAATTTTTATAAAATAATAACTTAGCCACATGGTTTTAAACATATAGTTCTTCAATGTCCCTTTATCATTACTGTTAACTATAATTTATGATGATTTTTGACAAGAAGTTCCGTTAAAATAACAGAACTTAATGAGATGCAAACACAAATACTAGATCTTTTTAATATGAAAAAAATTGACTTAGAAAAACTTATGTAGCAACAAAATTTAAAAAATATAAGATTATGTCATTGAATAACTGCATCTTAATAAAGTAAAGCTGCAACTTGGGTTAAATCGCATCATACAGTAAACCCAAAAGCCAGGTTAATGGACAAAAAGGAGGCTGTAACCTTCTGTAAACCTTGAAAAAACTATCTTTGAATCAAATCAATGTATATAAAAAAGCGATTGTTTCCGTAGGGGAGCAACCGCTTTTTGTTTTTGGTTATGAGCTGAGGTTTATTCAACCATCAGTTTGTTGACATATTGTTGATTGTCTGTCATGATCCGGATAAAGTAAATGCCGGGTTTGAGGCCTTCCACATCAAATGTCTCAATGTCACTTTCAATGGCTTTCTTTATCATGGCCTGGCCAAGCATGTTCACCAGTTCAATGTTGCCGTTGTCCATGTTTGTCATGTGAACAAACACTTTCTTATTGGCCGGGTTCGGATAAATTTTAAAGCTGGTGGTGTTTCCGGTGATGTTATTGAGGAAATCAATAAACACAGGAGCAGTGGAAACGCAACCTGCTGCATCGGTAACCATAACGGAATAGTTGCCTGACGGCACATTTTCCATGGTAGCGTCGGTGTCACCGTTTGACCAGTAATATGAATAGGGGCTAAGGCCACCGCTGGCAGAAGCTGTCGCAGAACCGTCTGTTGACGATGATGTGGTTGCATTGGTTGTTGTGATGTCAATATCAGGTGCTGCTCCAACATAAACCACAATGTTATCAGCGTCTGAGCATGTCCCATTGACGATCTCATAGCTAATGACATGGGCACCTACGCCTGCTGTTGCAGGATCAAACTGATCATCCGTCATGCCATATCCAGTCCAGGTTCCACCGGATGTTCCTGCAGTGAATGTTACCGGATCATCGCTGATACAGAATGACCCGGGATCATTGATGGTAGCATCAGGCATGGCATCCACATGGATGGTAATCTGGTCTGAATCGCCGCATGCACCGGTAAAGCTATACGTAATAACGTGGTCGCCGGGGCCTGCAGCAGCAGGATCAAACTGGTTGCCTGATATGCCGTTACCACTCCATGTCCCGCCTGCATCAACAGCGTTGAGTGTAACAACGGGATCGGTTTCACAGATGTCATCCACCGGTGTGATGCTTGCATCAAAATATTCAGCAACTTCTACGGTAATATAATCTTCAGCCGTACAGGCACCGTTGGTTATCGAGTATGATATGGTATGTGTACCAATACCTGCTGCTGATGGATCAAACTGGCCTGCAGTAACACCGGGGCCGCTCCATGTGCCGCCTGTTTCGGCAGCGGTGAGTGTAACCGCTGCGTCGCCTTCACAGAAATCGCCGGGATCATTGATGGTAGCATCCGGCATGGCATCCACATGGATAATTTCAGTGTCGGTATCGCCGCAGCTACCAGTAATTTCAT
>JBNGDT010000237.1:0-3223 GCA_049975305.1 Bacteroidales bacterium
CCCAATTTCCCGTGTTCTTTCAGCCACAGATACCAACATGATGTTCATCAGGCCAATGCCTGCACCTATCAGTGTAATCATTCCAATTATTGTTGCGCCAACGGTTACCACACTGATGTTTTCCAACATCATATTTGACATGCGGTCGGCACTGCTAATGCGAAAATCATTTTCATCGTATAATGTTAATCTGCGGATACGCCTGAAAGTACCTTCTGCTTCATCTTTTGCAAGCTCCAGGTCATCAGGATTAAAAGGCATAACAGTAATACGATATGAATAATCATAATACCCGGCAAAAGTCTTTCTCATGTTTGAAATGGAAATCAGGCAAAATTTATCACCGGTACCTCCAAAACTCGTTCCCTGTGATTTGAGTACCCCTAAAACAGAATAAGTAGCATTTCCAACCTGGATTTTTTCCCCAACGGGATTTTCATTCCCTGCAAATAATTCCGAAGCTATTGCTGATCCAATGATGACAAAAGGCACATTGCCCTGCGCTTCCTGTTGTGTAAAATTTCTTCCCCTTGCCAATTCATAGTTAGATACATCGAGGTAATTTTCATCCACACCAATAACTTCAATATTGGGATTGGTTTTTTCCGATTTGTATTTACAGGTAGCCACCCTTGTGGCTTCACAATTAACAGAGACTTTAGCCGGAAAATTAAAAGCCTCTTTAAATTGCATCGCATCATTAAAAGAAATATTTTTAATATTTTGTTTTCTTCTATTACCAACCTGTACATGCCTACTCATTTTTACAATGGTGAAGGTATTTGCCCCCATATTTGAAAATTCACTAGATATTGAATGCTTTATGGATTCCACCGCTGTCAAAATACCAACCAGTGCTGTAATACCAAATGCAATGATCAAAACTGTCAGAATGGTTCGCAACAAATTGGTACGTATGGATACCAATGCAATTTTTATGTTTTCAGAAAAAAGCCGGCCTATTTTCATTTTGTAACCAATCAATATCAACAAAAATAACTATTCACCACAAACCCGTCTGTCGCCGGGCAAGCTCTACCTGTCGGCAGACAGGAACGGAGACCTGTCTTTCGCCGGGCAAGGTTACAAAGTTATAAAATTTAACGGACTATCAGGATAAAACGATGGCACGAAAGCATGATAGCACGATGGGGAGATAGAGTGATGGTGAGATAAGTGGTATTACTATTAATAGGGCGTGCCCCCTCCGTTCCTACGGGGTCGGGCTATCCGCTTGTACGCTTCATTCGCCTAACGGCGAATTGCAGGGTACCGCTTCTATCCCTCACGCGGGAGATTGTGATAGTGAGATGGGGTGATAGTGAGACAGAAAGATTGAAAGATAGCACGATAGCGAGATGGCATGAGATGTAAAGGAATTTTCATAATTTCAATTGCTCCAGCTTTGTGTACAGGGTAATTGATATGGGACTTCTAATAATTCTTTTCTTTCAACGATTCATTTTTAGTCTATTAAAATTTCCATGGTTTTACATACCTTTGTATGAGTATTTACGTTTTTAACGAAATGCAATTAAAATCTTTCATAAAAAAGGATTTAAACCTGATTGAATTGTTTAAAGGGGGCGCCATTGCCCTGTTTTTTAAATTTGCATCGGTAATCATCGGTTATGTCTTTTTTTGGTACCTGGCACAACTTGTCGGTGCTGAAGGTGTCGGGATATTTTCTACCTGCTGGACAATACTGGTAATTGGCACTGTGCTTGGAAAATTAGGATTTGACACATCCATTGTCAAATTCATTGCCGAAAGCATGGGAAAACAACACTCTCATCATGTAAAACCGATTTACAAACACTGTATTCTGATTGTCCTGGCAAGCAGCTCCCTGATAGCGATTATTTTAGTGGCAACGGCTTTACCCATAAGTCAATTGTTTTTTAAAAACACGGACTATGCAAGCCTTGTCAGAATTGTTGGGATTTCAGTCGTCCCCTTAAGTTTAATGAATTACAACGCAGAAAGCATGAAAGGATTGAAAAAAATCACGGCTTTCTCACTTTTTCAAAATGGCAGCATTTACATCCTCACCTTAATCATTATCTGGATTTTTAGCTTTCAATCCGTTGATAACACAACAAGCATTTACAGTTTGTTAATAGCTATCATTGTTTTATTGATCATCAGCTTCTGGACTTTTCAATACTACCTAAAACGCATTCCACGTCACCAAACAGAAAAGCCAAAATACAAATTCGAGCTGAAAAGCATCCTTAATATTACCTTACCAATGATGCTAACCAACTCTCTATTTCTTATCATGAGCTGGATGGACATTCTTATGCTATCAGCTTTCAAAACGCAATCTGATGTTGGTATTTATAATACAGCTTTAAAAATTGCGGCATGTATTAGCATTACACTTGTAGCCATAAGCAGTATTGCTGCTCCCAAAATTGCTGAATTACACGGACAAAACGATACAAAAGGCTTTAGACGATTTGTGAAACAAACCAGCTTTTTAAATTTCAGCATTTCTTTACCGATTTTTTTATTTATTATTCTTTTTCCGGGATTTTTACTTGGTATTTTTGGACAGGAATTTACAGCAGGCACTTCTACCCTCATAATACTTGCTATCGGTCAGCTATTTGGCGCATTTTCAGGAGCAACAATTCACATTTTGAACATGACCGGATATGAAAAAATATCCCGAAACATTTTGTTATCAACCGCTACAATTAATCTCATCCTTAATTACATACTGGTTCCAAGATATGGAATGACAGGCGCTGCTATTGCAACCAGTATCTCAACTATTTTGTGGAATTTATTGTCTGAAATTGTCATATATCAAAAATTCAGATTCCTTACTTATCCTCTCATTTCTTTTAAAAAAGCAGCGGGAATAAAAAATGACATAATGAAACCACCATCTCAAGAAAAATAACACCTTTTCATCGCTCTTTTTACATGCAACTTTGAGCCCGGTCTAAAAAGGCATTGCTTTGTCACTAAGACACGAAGACACAAAGTATCACAAGTATTAAAATATTGTAATTCAGTCCTTTGTGACTCATGGTGTCTTAGTGGCTTTACCGTCATGCGTCGGCATAAATGTGGCATTTTTTATTTTTTTATTTCCCTGCCCGCCGGTTTACCAGCCGTGGCTGGCAGGCAGGTTAGCGTCTTCGCGGTAAAATATGTATGCGGCTGAATAGTTACGTAAATTTCATCTTTATACAAAATTGACTATATTGCA
>JBNGDT010000238.1:0-3221 GCA_049975305.1 Bacteroidales bacterium
CAAGGAAGATATTGCTATCTTCCTGCTCTTAATTTTTTATCGGACAACAGTGATTAATTTTCTAAATTTGTAAAAATCAATGAAGAAATTACGAACAGAAGACATACCACGGCTGGACAAGGAAGTGTATAAATCGGCAACAAAACTACCTGTGGCCATTGTGCTTGATAACATCAGGAGCCATCACAACGTAGGGGCTTTTTTCAGAACAGCAGACGCCTTCCGGTTTTCCCACATCATTCTAACTGGCATCACAGGTTGTCCCCCGCATCGTGATATACGAAAAACGGCCCTTGGCGCCACCGAAACTGTGGACTGGGAATACATAAAAGACATTAACGAGGCGGCCAGCCAGTTAAAATCCAAAGGATTTAAACTCATTGCCGTTGAGATATGCTCAAAAGGAACTGCTTTGCAGGATATTCACATGGATACCAATATACCTGCAGCGATAATTTTTGGCAATGAAGTACACGGTGTACAGCAATCTGTCATTGATATATGCGATGCATGCATTGAAATTCCACAGGCCGGCACAAAACATTCCCTGAATGTAAGTATAAGCGGCGGCATTGTGATGTGGGAAATTTTTCGCCAACTGAAAGGTTTCTTATCTGTTGATTAGCAGTGGGTATTGCTGTAAATTGAATGGATATATAGTATTTTATTCAACAATATTCTTAAATGTTTGCTGTTCAAAGTAATCAATAAATTCAACATCTTTTGCAGCGAATTGTTTCAGTGAAGCATCTTTTGTACAAGCAGTACGCAGGTTGTTGTACATCAGCTCAGTATCACTTTTGCGTGCACCAGCAACCGCTTTGATGTAATAATTCATGGCTTCATCTTTGTCATCACCACATTCAGCGTGGCGGATGGCTTCGTCAAGGTTACCAGTGAGAACGTTGGCAAGAGCAGCATTGAAGCAGCAGTTGTCGCCATAATAAGAAACAGCCTGTTCGTAATCAGCTTGTTTGATTTTAACAATTCCCATGTTATAAGAAACAGCATCACCCACACCGGTAGCTGAAGTAAAGTTTTCCTCAGCCTTATCTATGTTGCCATTAATAAGCTCTACAGCACCAATGTTATTGTGAACAGTTGCGTTTGCATTGGCATTTTTGGCTTTTTCAAAAGCAGTGGCAGCAGCTTTGTAATTTCCAAGTTCAAACTGTGCCACACCAACATTGTTATGGCCTCTCCAGTCATCAGGATATTGACTAACAAACGCCTGGTAAATAGACAATTTTTTATTGTAATCATCAAACAAAGTAGCAGCGTACATCAACTCTTCCTTTTTCAGACTGTCAATGTCTTCATTCACGAGTTGTTTGATTTCATCATCGCTATGACCAATAAGGGTAACCTTGAGGTTCATTTCAGAACGACGCAATTTAGGATGAATTTCGTTTTCAAGCTCTTGAAATACTTTAGTCATGTTTCTGAATTCCTTTTCACGTTGATCAACATCGCTGTGCATTTGCAATACTCTCAGTATCATATCTTTTTCTTCAAGGCTGGATTCGTTGATCAGTTTTTTAAAGCCTTCCCAGTCTTCGTTTGTAGCGTGTTTGATAAAAAATTCAGTATCACTCAGTTCTTCAACATCTTTGAATTCATTACCAATGTATTTTTTTGCAACTTCTGCACGGTTATTTGACAATTCTTCATTCAGGTCCTGGGGGCCTTCAGGAGAAGCATATCCGTGTATTTCCATATTTTCAATTTTTTTTCTTTCATCTTTTTTGACAGATGCGATAAAATTTTTCATGTTTTGAATATCTTCGGCTCTTTTTTCCGATTCTTTCAGAAGTGCCTTGTTTTTATCAAAATGGATATCAGCACTTTCGCTAGTAGTTACATTGCGTTGAAATTTGTCTTCGGCAGCAACCACCTTCGGGGTAACCTGCACAAGATCAGGCGTTGCAACAATCCCCTGTGCTATTGTGTAGGGTGGAAATTCCACTGAATCTTCGCCTTTTGAAGCCTTTATTCTGACTTCCAGTCTGCTTCTCATCATTTCTTTCTTGTAAGCAACTTTATCAGAATAACTAAAATTACCTCCTTCTGTATATTTAATCACCGTGTTGTTGCCTTCTACTTTTTCACCCTGAACGGTAACAGGGTTAAGAGGGGTTTCGCCACCTTCATACACCCATACAGGCGTAATCAACGCTGTAGCTTTTTTATGGAAATATTTTTCCGGAAACTTACCTGATATGCTAACAGCAACTTCCCCATTATGCATTTCAGGTACTGGAGGTTTAACCTCATAGTTGATTTCTTCAGCGTTTTCTTTCATTTTTTCCAGGCTGGCGCAACCTGATATCAATGCAAATACGCCTGCTAAGACAAATAAGTAAACAAGTTTTTTCATAATTCAATTTTTTTTTATACGGTTACACTTTTAATTTTAATTCATTTTTTACGTTACAAAAGTAAGATTATTTTTTATAAACAACAATTGTTTTATAAATATTTTAATTTATTTTTCATTTTTGTAATTTTATTTCTATTTGATTTACAATTTTTAAAAAATCATCATCAGACTTTACAAAATTCAAATCTTCAACATTAATAACAAAAACAGGTATTCCCGGATGTTGTTTAAAAAAAGTAAAATAACTGTTTTCAATGCTTTTTAAATAATCTGTCGAAATATTTTTTTCATAATACCTCCCTCTTTTATGAATATTTGACAACAGTTTTTCAGGAGACTTATGCAAATAAACATAAACATCCGGTGACGGCAAACGTTGATAAATGATATTGAAAATATTGCGATAGAGGTCATATTCCTGGCTATTCAGGGTTGATCTTGCAAAAATCAATGATTTTACAAGGTAATAGTCAGAAGCCACACCATTGGTAAATATGTCATGTTGGTGAATTTCTTTGTTCAACTGATGATACCTGTCAGCTAGAAATGACATTTCAACGGTAAAGGCATATTTTTCCGGATTTTCATAAAATTTAGGCAAAAACGGGTTGTTTTCAAAATGCTCATACACGCCTCTGTAATTTTTTAACTTACAGAATTTCTGTACAAAAGAGGTCTTCCCTACTCCTATGTTACCTTCTATGATTATAAATCTGTTTTTCACCTCCCGAAAATAGGAAATATTATTTTTTCATCAAAGCATAGACCGGTCAATGTTTGTTTATAATTAATTGTCAAGTTTCACAAGGTTGTTATGTAAAACAATCTTGCTTTGTTTTAA
>JBNGDT010000239.1:0-3195 GCA_049975305.1 Bacteroidales bacterium
AATATTAGCTTATTTTAT
Organism: Bacteroidales bacterium; assembly: GCA_049975305.1. Lineage (GTDB taxonomy): Bacteria > Bacteroidota > Bacteroidia > Bacteroidales > ML635J-15 > JAQIBY01. The sequence continues at coordinate 19 of JBNGDT010000239.1, forward strand.
TGAATATCTGCATCTTATTAAAGTAAAATCCGTTTTAAGTTTTTTTATTGTGTTCATGGTTATATTTTTTTATGATCATACATTAATACAAAAATACAAAAAATAATTACACTTTACAAAAAAACAACCGAAAAACAAATTAACGAGAGGAAAAGCTTTGTCGTCATATTAACCAAATGACTGTAAATTTTAAAAGAGTTATAAAAGAGTAAATGAGTATTATTTTATAACACGCAATCAGATTACTGCAACAGTTTTCTGGCGTGTTCAATGGCAGCATCGGTGACATTTTCCCCGCTTGACATGCGTGCAATTTCCATGAGGCGTTCATCACCTGTAAGTTTACGGATTGTAATTCCCTGTCTGGTTTTTTCAACGTGAAATTGAACCTTACCAAGGGCTGCTACCTGGGCAAGGTGGGTAATGTTAATTACTTGTGCATTTTCGGCCAGTTGCAACATCATTTTACCCATTTTTCCGGCAATGTTGCCGGATACGCCAGTATCAATTTCATCAAAAATAATGCTGGACATTCTTAATTTTTGTGCAATAAGGGATTTCAGACACAACATAAGCCTTGACATTTCACCTCCTGAAGCTACTTTAGCAATCGGGCGGGGATTGATATCCTTGTTAGCTGAAAAAAGGAACTCTATTTTATCCAGTCCATTGCCGGCGGGGGCTTCCCTTTGTTCCATCTTCACCTTGAATACAGCATCAGGCATGCCAAGATAAGACAACATATCAATCAGTTTATCTTCCAGTCCCCTGACAGTTTCCCGGCGTTTCTCTCTAAGCTTCTTTCCTTTGCTCATCACCTCTTTGTATAAGGCTTCCGCTTCAGTTTTAAGGGCATCAATACGGGAGCTGTCGGTATCCATCTCTAAGAGCCTTTTACTGATTTCATCCTTGTAATTTATCAATTCCTCTTCGTTTGCTTTCTGATGTTTGAGCATAAGGTCATTCAATAAATTCAGGCGTTCTTTCACCTCTTCGAGGCGCTTGGGATCATACTGTATTTCGTCTGCATCCGTTTCGAAACTTGCAGTTAAGTCATTAAGTTCAATAATGACAGAATCAATGCGGTTGGTGTATTCGGCGGCAGGTGCATAATGTGCTTTTATGCTATCCAATGTATTGCGGACATGTTTTAAAGTATCCAGGCAATTTTGTTCATTGTCCCTCACTGCATTTAAAGAATCCCTGAATGCAGACCTTATTTCCCTGGCATGGTCAAGAGCAGATTCTTCTGATTCCAGTGCTTTGAGTTCTCCCGGTTGCAAACAGGCATTTTTCATTTGTTCATACTGGAATTGCAGGTAATCTTTTTCCCTGACCGCTTCCTGGTATTTTTCAGTAAGGACATTCAATTCGGATGTTGTTACTGTGTATTTATCATAAACATCACGATATGATTTAAGCTCCCTTTGTGTGCTGGCGTAGCTATCAAGCACCTCCAGCCGAAAATCAGCCCTGGTAACCAACAATGCCTGATGCTGCGAATGAATGTCGATAATGTGGCTGGTGAGTTGTTTAAGATGGTCCAGTTTAACAGGGGTATCGTTGATAAAAGCCCTGGATTTTCCCTCACCGGAAATCTCACGCCTGAGCATGGTTTCCTTGTCATAATCCAGGTCATGGTGTTCAAAAAACGGTTTCATATCGTCGCCTACAGCAATACCAGCTTCGATGACAGATTTTGATTTTTTATCCAGCAAAACTGAGGTATCAGCTCTTTTACCTGTAAGCATTGAAATAGCGCCCAACAAAATTGATTTTCCGGCACCTGTTTCCCCTGTAATGGTAATAAAGCCGTCGGGAATTTCTATTTCCAGGTTATCAATGAGCAGGTAATTTTTAATATTCAACCATTTCAGCATGGCTTATTCTTCCTTAAGGATTTTTTGATATTTGGATGCATTTGCAGGATCAATTTCCTGCATCACCTGTACTACCCTGTTTTTCTGGTCGGGAAAAGCTTCTGAGAAAATATTGACAATTTCGTCACTTTTGGCATCCACAAAAATTAACATCAAAAATGAACCCGGGCGTTTGTTGTGTACATTTTTAAGCTCCATGATAGCATCTTCTACCCTTGTTCTGCCTTCCACGGGTTTTTCGTACATGCGGTCAAGCCCTTGCCGGTGATAGATGTACATTGCTTCACGCAATGGCGAATATATATCATTGAGCAAATCATTGACAAGCCAGTATCGATTTTTAGTATTCTCATAGGCTTTCCATCCAGTTTCCTGTGCATTCTGGGCATTTTGAACAATTTGTTCGGCTTTCTGGAAAAACGGGTCTCCTGACTTCATCCCAAAGGTGTCATAATCCATCCCTATCATGATATACGCATAAAACGCCAGGATTGAAGTGAAATTTGACTGATGTGTGTTGATGCTGAAATCAAGAGGTTCAAATTCAACATACCGTATATGGAAATCTTTATCGAGGTGATTAAAAACAGGGCTTTTGTAAGATGTATGGTAAATTGTACGTGACGATTGCACTTGTATAGAACCTTTAAATTCATCGGCAGATATCTTTTCCTTAAGCTCAATGCGTATATTGCATTCAATGCGTTCATCTCTTTGAAAGACATGGTTGGTCCATACGGTGTTGTTCATAAATTCATACACAGCAGACTGCATTTCCAGGAACATTTTCCTGTTGGAAGTTTCCTGAATCTGTGAAGCAGATACCTGCACACGGCAATCCAGCTCCTGAGCTGGAAGGGAAAGATCGAAAAGGAAATAAATTATAAGTATTATGGGAGATTTTTTCATCATAGGCTAAGATGTTTCAATAAATTCCACCATTGTATTAACGATATCTTTTGCCACATCAAATTTGTTTTTGAGATTAAAGGTATCAATTTTTCCTGATTTTCTCACAATGCTGATTTTATTTGTGTCCACATTAAAACCTGCGTCTTTGTCTTTCAGGGAATTAAGTACTATAAAATCAAGATTTTTCTGTTCTAATTTTTTTTGTGCGTTTGATATTTCATCATGCGTTTCAAGGGCAAAACCAACCAACAATTGATTTTTTGTTTTCATTTCACCCAGTTTAGCAGCAATATCTTTGGTTGGTTCCAATACAAGATGCATATTTGTTCCGTGTCGTTTTAATTTTTTCTTTTCAGAAGATACAGGGGCATAATCAGCGACGGCA
>JBNGDT010000240.1:0-3189 GCA_049975305.1 Bacteroidales bacterium
AGTTGGCGCATAGGATTATGAGGGAGATTGAGGAGGTGAAATAATCTATTGGTTTTTATTTACTCAACAACGTGGTGAAACCTGACAATTAAGAATTTTATAACCTTCCAATTGCAAAGCAAAACCACAAGCGTAAATTGAGTGGTAAGTTCCGCTTATCCATATTGTTCCTTATGGCTTTAAAACTCTTTTACACGCATTTATCCACTCTTTATGAAATTCAAAATCCTTTTCAACGCCTCTACTTTCATCCCATTTACCTTTATTGACACTTACTGCTTTCCCTGCATGGCAAGTAAAACCGCCGTTGGATAAATTATACGGCGGATCGGCAAAAATCATGTCAAAATGATTTTCTGGTAGTTCTTTCAATACTTCTATGCAATCTCCTAAAATAGAGGGAGAATCTGTCTTGTTTATAATACGGTTTAGTCATTGTTGGTTCTCTTAAAGTTTCTCATAAATAATTAAATTGTTTAGATAATATAAACTTTTCAGTTCTCATGAAATCCCTCAAAAATAATTCGTAAAATTTAAGGCGGGTGGAATGTCGTGTAACTCGTTTATATGTACACCCTTAAGCTCTTGTAAATATTTAATAATCATTTGTAAATACAATTTTTACAAGCTTGTTTTTTTAACCCTTGCTAAATTTGATTTAAAGTTAAAATTTTATTTTTAAACTGCAATAGATTTTCTTAAAAAATTTACTTTAAGTGCTTTTGTGTCTTCATTCGGCATAGCCAAGCAGAAACACACGGCCGTGTGTTTCTACAGGCTCTGCAATCTGTGGCATATCCTTATTTATTTATATAATTAAGACTGATGATTAGTTACAATTTGCTACTTTTGTTAAAAATAACGAATTTCTTTATGCAAACGGATTTTTCACTGAAAGATTACAATACATTTCATTTTGATGTCAAAACACGGTATTTTGAAACCATTGACGACATCGCCCACCTCAAAGATGCCATTATAAACGGAGCATTTAATACGGATAAATTGTTTGTGTTGGGAGGTGGTTCCAATGTGTTTTTCAGAGAGAATTTTCATGGGCTTGTGCTGCACCCGATGGGAAAGGAAATCGAAATTATTGCGGAAAATGAAGCATATATAGTGGTGGAAGTCAGTGCCGGGTATGATTGGGATGAGTTTGTGGCATGGACTGTAGAAAAAGGGTATTGTGGATTGGAAAATTTATCGCTTATTCCCGGACAGGTTGGAGCTGCCCCGATTCAAAATATAGGCGCTTATGGCGTGGAAGTAAAAGATTTCATCACCGTGGTGAAAGGCATTTATCTTGATACAGGTGAAGATTTTGAAATTATTGCCGAAGCTTGCCGTTTTGATTACAGGGATTCTATATTTAAGCATGAGCTGAAAGGCAAGGTGTTTATTTCACATGTGCAGTTTCGTTTGAACAAAACCCATGATTTTAACCTTGAATACGGACAACTGAAAGAACATCTTAAAGGGAAAGAAATCACGCAACAGGCCATACGTGATGCGGTAATAGATATCAGGGAACAAAAACTTCCCGACCCCGATGTAATAGGAAATGCCGGTAGTTTTTTTAAAAATCCTATTGTCCGAAAAACGCAATACGATTTTCTTAACAGCCAATATCCCGATGTAAAAGCATATCCTGCAGGCGAAGAGATGATGAAAATTTCTGCTGCCTGGATGATTGATAAGGCGGGATGGAAAGCATACCGTGTTGGAGATGCCGGTGTTCACCCAAAACAGGCATTGGTGCTTGTGAATTATGGTATGGCGAAACCTCGTGATATTATGTCGCTGGCAGAACAAATCAGAAAAGACATACTTTATAAATTTGGAATTGAACTGGAAATGGAAGTAAGGCTGGTGTAATACTAATATGTGTTTAGTTTCGTAAATATCATTTTCCGGATACCACCATTTTTTTGGATGCGATGGTTTTGCCATCGGCAACGAGGTAGTATGAGTACATGCCGGCGCTGAGGTCCTGGGCATACACGATGAGTTCGCCGGTGCCCCGTTCATGGATTTCTACCTGTTTCAGCACAGTGCCGGTGTTGTCAATGAACACAAGGCGCGCTTCTTTTACCGTTTCGGGTACCTGGAAACGGATGGTGGTTTGTTCTTTGAAAGGATTTGGTACATTTTGATTGAGGACAATTGCTTGTTGGTTATTGAGCTCAATGTTTTGTGAAAATTCAGGCTTGTTATTATTTTCGCCGGAATCATCATTATTAGCTCCCTTATCAGAATCTCCACAGCAATCATCAACAACGGAAGCAAGATCATTCATCTGTTGCTGCAAATGGTTTATTTGTGTTTGTTGTTCTTTCAGTGCTTCTACCAATACAGGCACAAGGCTTGTGTAATCAATATACAGAAAGCCGTTTTCGTCTGTTTTTACTACTTCAGGGAAAATGAGTTGTATTTCCTGTGCAATGATGCCAAAATTGGTACCGGGTTCCAGGTTGCGATCAGGGTTTTGTTCTGTATCCCATTCAAAACTGACGCCGTTGAGTTGCATGGTTTTTTGCAAGGCATCATTAATGTCATTGATGTTGTTTTTCAGGTTGGCATCCGAGAGTTTGGAATAGGATTGTGCTTTCTTTTTGTCGAAACCATAAGCGCAGAACACATGCCTTATTTCAGAATAATCGCTTTCACCAAAGGTGTTGAATGCTTTTACCGCCCAATATATTGTTGTGTCATTGTTGGTTTTAATATATTCATTTGAAATAGTATCAACCCTTGTTACCGATTGAAACACATCGGACATATCGGATGTATATGACAAATAAAGTGTATAAAATTGGGCATGATTGGCCTTGTGCCAGACAAATTCCGGAATTTCTTTGGCCAATATAGTATCATTATTTTCCGGTGCAATGAGGATTGGAATGTCCGGTTTGGCAACGATTTCCCGGATGGTGTCGTCAATTTCTTGTATTGCACTTATGGCTATTGGGATTAAACTATTGTATGTAAGTGCTTTAAAATCCAATGCAGGGCTGATTTCGTTGCCCAAGGAATCGTATTGTGCCGGATGGTGAATTTCTTTCACTATTTCAGGCAATACCGGTTCAACTTCCTGGGCAATTAATCCAAAATTGGTACCAACGGGTAAATGCATTTAAAGAGTCCAGTCTAAAAACCCCTCTTTTTTTTAAGCTCGTATAAATGCGATAT
>JBNGDT010000241.1:0-3187 GCA_049975305.1 Bacteroidales bacterium
AACAAAAAGTGCAGAAATCCCAGGCTGTCGCTGCCTTCAATAAAAGTAAACCATGTAGAATCAATGGCTACGGGCTGCAAAATCTCTGTTTCTGCCCAATACAATGTGTTTTTATAGTGAATTTCCAGCCTGTAATTGTTTCCCGGCGTGCCTTCAATGGTGTTGCCAAAATACCCGAAATAAGGGAAGGTAGTGAATGTAAACCCGGCCTTAAGGGTGTCCGTTGATAATCCATCCGATACAGTTATCAGCAACGTGCTGTCATAAATCAGTCCGATGCTTGCTTCAAGGGCTGCGATGTAATCAGAGAAATTCATGCTGGATGAATCAATATTTGGTATTTCAACCGGATCAAAATACCCCATGTTGTGTGTCAGAAATACCATGGCCGGTTCCCCGTTATTTATTCTGCCTTCCACAATGAGTTTATCTTCGGGTTTGGGTAAATCCACAGTGATATCAATTTCACAATTCCATAGCATCAATAAAACCGTAAACATCAGGAAAAGTATATGTATTTTTTTTGTTTTCATGTGCATCAGAATTTAAAATTCCAGGTGATTGCAGGCAATATGGGAAAGAGTGAAACCTGTTTCGCTGTGGTTTGAAACGTCCCATCGCTGGCATTTCCGTCATAATCAAAGTAAATAAAATAGGGGTTTTTCCGGTTATACACGTTATACACAGAAAAATTCCATGATGATTCCCAGTTTTTGGTTTTTTTGTGTTGATAGGTTAAACTCAGGTCGAGGCGGTGATACGGGTCCATGCGATAAGAATTTCTGTCTCCGTATTCTTCAATGATTTCCCCGTTGATAACGTAACGAGCTAAAGGCAAGGTGGTTGTATTGCCTGTGGCATATACAAAAACCGTAGAGGCAGTGAATTTTTCATTTATTTCATACGAGAGCGTGAAAGAAAGATCATGCCGGCGGTCGTATTTGGCCGGAAAAGGTTCCCCGCTATTGATTTCCTCAAACTCCCGTGTGGTTTTTGACCATGTGTATCCCAACCATCCGTTGAGGGAGCCATAGGCTTTTTTAATGAATAATTCTACACCATAGGATTGCCCTGTTCCAAACACAAAATAATTGTCGGGGTTATCATTAAGCTGATCCATAGGCAATGCCCCGTCTGCATATTCAATAAGGTTGTCCATGTCCTTGTAATAAAGTTGCAAAGAGGTTTCAAAAAAATTATCCAGGAAATTCCGGAAATACCCAATGGCATATTGAGACCCGATTTGTGGTTTTACCACATCAGAGCTTGGTACCCACAGGTCGGTTGGCAAGGTGGAGGCCGATAGTGAGGCCAGGTGAATGTATTGTTTGTTCCGGATGTATGATGCTTTGACAGAACTGGTAGCCCCCAAGCTGTATTTAATGTTAACACGTGGTTCCAGCGAGTAATAATCTGCCACAATTTCAGATTTGTCGTAATGGATGCTGTCAACATTGTCTAAAAGATACTCATCTTTAACATACCTTGTGAACGGCCCCATTTGTAAAAATGCGCTTGCCCTGATGCCGGCATAAATGGTAAGTGCTTCATTCACAATGTAATTATCACCAATGTAAACAGCGCCCTCGTGGGCAAATTGTTTTTCTGATTTCCCCAAATCAATGAATTGTTCTCCTTGTTCTATGTTTAATGTGTTTGGTGTAAACGTATGATTTGTGTAATCAAGTCCAAAACGCAATGTATGCAGCGGACCGGGCATATACGTATAATCCTGTTTAAATTGGTAATCCCTGATGCCTGAACTCTGGATCAGCCTGAATTCATTGTCTCCGCCGGTACCAAAAGCTACGTCGGTTTTGAATTTGTAATCAGAAAAAAGGGCAGTGGTGTTTACAAAAAATTTGTTTGAGAAAAGGTGATTCCAACGCAGGCTTCCAATGCCATTTCCCCATGGGATTGTAATGTTAAAATCGCCTTCTGTGTTGGAAAAATTAAACACATCCTCCCCATAATATGCTGATAAATAAAGCCTGTCGCTATCTGAAAATTTATAATTGAGTTTCAGGTTGCCATCGTAAAAATAATAGCCTGATCCTTTGAAAGGGGAGTCTTTGTTAATGAACGGCTTTACCAGGACGTCAATGTAAGTGCGGCGCCCGGAGATAAGAAAAGAGGCTTTGTCTTTTTGAATTGGCCCCTGCGCTGTGAGCCTGGTAGCAATGGTGCCGATGCCCCCTTCAAAATCATACTGTTTCATGTTGCCATTTTTCATTTTGATGTCCATGACAGAGGAAATTCTACCACCATAACGTGCAGGCATACCGCCTTTATACAATTCAAATCCTTTGATGGCATCGGCATTGAAAACCGAGAAAAATCCGAACAAATGGGATGCATTATATACTGTGGCTTCATCTAAGATGATGAGGTTTTGATCCGGTCCGCCGCCGCGCACATAAAACCCGGTATTGCCTTCGCCTGCGGCCTGTACTCCCGGTAGCAACTGTATGGTTTTCATGACATCCACTTCTCCCATGAATGCCGGGAGTTTTTTAACTTCTACAACCGGGATTTTTTCAACACTCATTCGGCTGCTGCTGATATTGGCATCGGAACGTTCGCTTTCCACAACCACTTCTTCCGTTTGATAAGCTGTGGGTTTGAGCTCAATGTTTATTCTTTTGTCTTCGGAAATGGTGAGTGTTTTTGTTTCTTCTTTATACCCAATGAAGCTGTATGTAATTGTGTATGAACCATCTGGTAAAGTGAGACTGTAAAAACCATAGGCATTGCTTGTAGCACCCAGTGAAGCATCTTTCACGATCACGTTTGCCCCGATCAATTCTTCCCCTGTATCCTTGTCACGGATGTATCCGCTGATGGTATGTTTTTGTGCGTAGCCGGTAATGCCTGCTATAATCAATATAAACGTACCAATAAGGTATTTCATGATTGTATTTTTTACAAATATAGAATGGTTTATGATGATCTGTTTTAATTTATTGTTAATAGTTGTTAGTAACAATAAGGTTGGTGGTTTTGTTTTATTTTCATCAGAAATGAAGATGGCAAACTTAGAATTTAATAAAACAATTTTTTTGGTTTATTCAATTATAGCATGTATTTTTGCAACCTGAATAATAATGTTCGGGATGTAGCTCAGCCCGGTTAGAGTACTCGTCTGGGGGGCGAGGGGTCGCGAGTTCAAATCTCGCCATCCCGACAA
>JBNGDT010000242.1:0-613 GCA_049975305.1 Bacteroidales bacterium
TTTCACCGCCTTCAAGCATGCGTGCCAGCCAATATACTGCAGCGTCAGGGTCAGAGCCCCGTACGGATTTGATGAAGGCAGAAATGATGTCGTAATGTTGTTCCCCGCCTTTATCGTAAGTGGCCGTGTTTTCCTGGAGACGCTGCACAACAAGTTCATCCGTAATAACAAGAGGGCGTTCTTCCGTGGTGTTGAACAGCAGCTCGATAATGTTGAGCAACTTGCGGGCATCCCCGCCGGAAAACCGGTACAAAGCAGTTTTTTCTTTAAGCCGGATGTCCTGGTCTTTCAGCGCGTTATCTTCCTGCAATGCACGTGCTGTTAATTTGTCTAATGCGTTTTCATCCAATGGTTTCAACACATACACCTGGGCCCTGGAGAGGAGGGGGGAAATCACTTCGAAAGCGGGGTTTTCGGTGGTGGCGCCAATCAATACCAGGGTGCCGTTTTCAACAGCCGCAAGAAGCGAGTCTTGTTGAGATTTGCTGAACCGGTGTATTTCATCAATGAACAACACCGGTGGTTTGGGGTTGAACATGCGGCCGGATTCAGCTTTTTTGATGGTATTGCGCACATCTTTCACCCCTGAACTGACAGCACTGAGGGTATAAAA
>JBNGDT010000242.1:623-3151 GCA_049975305.1 Bacteroidales bacterium
GGGCGTTCATCCCCGGTAATCATCCTGGCCAGGCTTGTTTTTCCCGAACCCGGAGGCCCCCACAGTATCATCGAGGGTAGGTTGCCGGTTTCCATGGATTTTCTCAATGCCGTATCCGGACCGGTGAGGTGTTCCTGCCCGTATAAGTCATTCAGCGATTGAGGCCTGAGCCGTTCTGCAAGGGGTTGATAATTGTTTTGCATGGTACAAAAATGCAAATTATTTCTGAATTGCTGATGGTGAAGTTATCCTTTCTGCTTACTCAATTCCTTCAAAAACTCCCTGACAGCGTCAATGCTGTCAATCAAATAACGGGCTTCGGTATTGATGCTTCCTACGTTTATCGTATGGGCGGTTTTGGGGAGCTCGTGAAACATGTACTCATCTGTCCAGTCATCACCAATGGCCAGGATGAAATCGTGCCCATTATTAGCCAGAATGGACAAGGCTGCCTGCCCCTTGTTGATGCCACTGGATTTCAATTCAATCACTTTCTTGCCTTCCATGATTTCAAGGTCATGATTGGCGATCAGGCTGGTGATTTCATCTTTGAGTTCTATGCTCCGGTTTTTGCCCAGCTCAGGATCGCTATTGCGGTAATGCCACGTCAGGGAATAATCTTTCTCCTCATACAAACTGCCTGGCGTTCTGTCCACATACCACTGAAAGATAGGCTCAAAAATTTCCTTCCAATCATCGTTCATTTCCCTGAATTTTTGCCATGTGTTGTTTTTATATAACCATGCACCATGTTCGGCCACCAGTTTGTATTTGCGGTTACCAAACCACCTGTCAATGGTATTTTTGTTTCTTCCCGACATAATTACCACTTCATTTTTCGGATCAGCGCTCAGATTATCCAGCAGCAGGTGTAAATTCTTGTCCGGGGTGGCTTTTTTCGGGTCCTTTTTAAAATGTGTCAGGGTGCCATCATAATCAATGAACAGGATACGTTTTTTGGCCTTTTTGTATTTTTTAAAGATATGTAGCTTGGTGGCCTTTATGTTTTTGGGTTTATAGGTGGCTTTATGAGCTGTCTGGTCTTTCAGTGCCCGCAAAAAGTCAGTGGCCCACTTGTTGACATTGTATCGTTTGAGCCTGTTTTTCAAAATAAGATTTCTTTCTACCTGTTCTTCCTCGGGCATATTGATTGCTTCGACAATGCTGTCGGCAATTTGATCCATGTTGTTTGGATTGATGATGATGGCTTCACTCATTTCTTTGGCTGACCCGGCCATTTCAGAGAGAATCAATACCCCTTTGTTGTCTGGTTTGGATGCCAGGTATTCTTTGGCAACCAGATTCATGCCATCACGCACTGGTGTGATGAGGGCAATTTCTGAAGCGAGGTAAAGTTCAATCAGCCTGTCCAGCGGTAATGCCCTGTAAAAATACCAAATGGGCGTCCAGTTGATGCCACCGTATTTTCCATTGATCCTGCCCACCAGTTCATCCACTTCCTGTTTCATTTTCTGGTATTGGGGTACATTGCTTCGTGTGGGAGTAGCCAGCATCAGGAGGGTAACTTTTTCACGGTATTCGGGGTATTTTTCAAGAAACCGTTCGAAAGCCCATAAGCGGTTGGGAATTCCTTTGCTGTAATCGAGCCTGTCAATGGAAATAATGAGTTTGCGATCGGGAGCACTCAAAAAGTACCTGTCAATTTCACGCTGAATATCCGTTTTATCTTTAACAGAACGGTTGCGTTTTTCAATGGCAGCATTCTCAAAATAATCATAATCTATACCCATGGGGAACACATCCAGCTTGATTTCACGGGAATCCAATTTTATTGTATTAAAATCAGCGTCATAACCCAACAGCCTGTGTGCACATGACCTGAAGTGACGCTCATAATCGTAGGTATGAAAGCCGAGCAAATCAGCGCCCAGCATGCCTTCAATCAGTTCATTACGCCATGGCAGCAGCCTGAATACTTCGTAAGATGGAAAAGGAATATGCAAGAAAAATCCTATCCCCAGGTTGGGAAACTTTTCCCTGAGCATTGCCGGTAACAGCAATAAGTGGTAGTCATGCACCCAAACGATATCATCCTCTGTAATTTCTTTGGCTATGGTATCTGCAAAAATTTGGTTGACTTTTTTGTACGATTCCCAGTACTCTGTTTGGTACTCGGTGTATTGCATGAAATAATGGAAAAGCGGCCACAGTGTACGATTGCTGAAACCATAATAATAGTTGTCAATGTCTTTTTTCTGCAGGTACACAGGAGCGCATTTATTTTTGCGCAGTAAGTTCTCGGTTTCTTCGAGTTTATTTTTGTTCATGTTCCCTGGAGAATACCGGGGCCATCCAAACCACAGGCTTTCCCTGTCCTGGTGAACAGATTTCATACCTGTTGCCAAACCACCTATGCCAGGTGTTATGTCCACTTTTTCGCCACTAAAATCAAGACTTACGGGTAATCTGTTGGAAACAATAATTATTCTTTGCATAATTGTAAAAATTTTCGATAAAACGGATTTTACTTTAATAAGATGCAGATATTCAATAAAATAAGCTAATAT
>JBNGDT010000243.1:0-3126 GCA_049975305.1 Bacteroidales bacterium
GTTCATTGACAGTGTACAATCAGGAATGTATCCAGAAGGGTATAAATTTTCAAAAGATTATTCTGTGTATTGCGTTTGTACTATGGATGACAAGAAAGGAAACATCTATAAATCTGCTTATGTGCAGGATGAAACCGGTGCTATTAATTTGCATTTGATGTCCAGCGGTGGCATATACCAGGGAGATTCAGTTCGTTTATATTTGAATGGCCTTATCCTGGGCGATTATGAAAACATGCTGCAACTTGATTCAGTACATGTGGATAAAAACATTGTAAAAATAGCTACCGGCTGTGACATTACACCCGAAGAAGTAGAAATTGGCCAGATACAAACAGGTGCCTATCAGGGTGAGCTTATCAAATTAACCGATGTGCAGTTTATTGAAGATGATCTTGGAAAAACCTTTGCTGATGCTGAAAATTTCCTCACTGAAAACCGTACCATTGAAGATTGTAACGGCCAACAGATGACTGTGAGAACATCCGGGTATGCTGATATTGCTTCGTACCGTGTTCCTGAAGGAAGAGGTTCCCTGATTGCGATAGTAGGGCAATTCAGGGATGAATGGCAATTGTATCTCCGCTCATATTATGAACTGGATATGGATGGCCTGCGTTGTGGTGTGTATGATACTATCTTTTCTGAAAATTTCAATTCGGCTGTCAATGGCCAACTTATCAGCCTTGAAGGATGGTACAACATAAGCACAGCCGGCACATTATCATGGAAAGCCAAAACAACCGGAAGAACGGTATCTGCTATTATTGATGGCCGTGATGCCAACGAAAGCAGTGTGGAAAGCTGGTTGATATCTCCTGCAATACAACTCGAGGATGGAAATTATGCCTTGGATTTTGTAAGCCGCGCTGCTTATGACCTTGGAGGTACGCTGCATGTTATGATATCCACTGATTATGATGGAAACACACCCGTCAATTCAACGTGGACAGAAATCCCTGCTGATATATCTGATGCTCCTGCCAACGGCTATGCACCTGACTGGACATTGGCAAGCGAAGTTGATTTGAGTGATTACACAAATAAAGATGTGTATATTGCATTCAAATACACAGGAAGCAATGTAGAATCTACCTTGTTCCTGCTTGATGATGTTATCGTTTACAAGCAATAGCGGGGAATTGATTTCATTGGTTCTATTCTAATATATGGTTGAATAGTTTATTTGGCTCTGTTCTGAAAATTAGCAGACCATCATGCCATTGTGCTATCTCGCTATCGTTCGATCGTGTGGTCAATAGGAGCGTTCGTTTTTGCCTTCATAATAATTGATAAAAGCACGGTTTACAACCTTAACACCACCAGGTGTAGGATAATTCCCTGTAAAATACCAATCTCCGGTATGCTCCGGACAGGCTTGATGTAAGGTTTCTATACGCTGATAAATAATATCAACTTTTGACCGTACTTCAGGCGGGGTTAATAATTTCGCAATTTTTGCAGATATCTGTTCGGGGGTAAACCCTTTGTAAATTCGCCGCACATGGTTTACCATCTCTTCTTTTGGGAGGTTTTTCTGTGCTTTGCAATCCTTATATACTTCATCAATGAGTTTTTCATTGTTGTTGTCTTTAAGCAGGGCGATGGCAGCCTGAAATGCTACAAAATCATTAAGCCTTGTCATATCAATACCATAACAATCGGGATACCGGATTTGTGGGGCAGAGGATACAATGATGATTCTTTTGGCTTCAAGCCTGTCAAGAATACGCAGGATGCTTTGTTTTAGTGTAGTGCCGCGCACAATGCTGTCATCAATGATTACGAGGGTATCTTTTTGGCTGTTTACGGTGCCATAAGTGATGTCATACACATGTTCCACCATGTTTTTGCGTCCTTCATCCTGTGCAATGAAAGTGCGGAGCTTTACATCTTTTATGGCAATTTTTTCCGTACGGGGACGCTTGGCGAGCAGGGTTGCCATATCATCCTCTGTCATAGGACTATCATGGTTACGTAAGGCCTTTATTTTCTCATTGATAAGCATGTTTTCCATGCCTTTAAGCAGACCATAAAAAGCGGTTTCAGCCGTGTTGGGGATATACGAGAATACCGTATTGTCAAAATCATAATCAATGGCTTCCAGTACCTGATCTACCAATCCTTCGCCGAGTTTTTTTCTTTCTTCATAAATGTCTTGATCCGATCCCCTACTGAAATAGATTCGTTCAAAGGAACATGACCGTTTTTCCTGAGGGATACGTATCATGTGATTTTCTATTGAACCATTGGCTTTCACTATCATTGCAGTACCAGGTTTCAGTTCATGAACGTCATTTGCTTTTGCATTTATAACAGTTTGTATCACAGGGCGTTCAGAAGCACCCACCACAATTTCATCGTCTGCATAATAAAAAGCCGGCCGTATTCCCCACGGGTCGCGGGTAATGAATGCATCTCCATGCCCGACAATTCCTTCTATAACATAGCCGCCATCCCAGTTTTCAGCCGCTTTCTGAAGTACTTTTTCAATGTTCAGCTTTTCCGGCATCATATCAGAAATCTCACGATTGCTGATGCCATCGTTTTTCATTTTCCTGATCAGGGTTTGATTGGCTTCGTCGAGATATAAGCCAATCATTTCAAGCATTGTAACGGTATCGCTGTAATCTTCAGGGTGTTGACCGTAGTCAATCAGCTTTTGAAACAGTTCTTCTACATTGGTTAAATTAAAATTGCCTGCCAACATCAGGGAGCGGCTCTTCCAATTGTTCAAACGCATTACAGGGTGAAGCTGTCTGATGTCATTTTTGCCAAAAGTACCATACCTGAGGTGCCCTATGTAGATGTCTCCTGCAAAGGGCAGGTTTTTATAGGCATAATCCGGATTGACTTTTTCCCCGTTTAGTATCTTTGTTTGCTGTTGGTATATCTGGTCAAACACATCTTTAATTGGAGTTTCAGCATTTGAGAGAACCCTGTTAATATACTTATTTCCCGGCGGCATATTGATTTTTAAACTCAGTACACCTGCACCGTCCTGGCCACGATTATGCTGTTTTTCCATCAATAGGTACATTTTTTCGAGGCCATAATTATAACTTCCGTACTTTTGATAGTAGTAGGCAAGTGGTTTACGCAATCTGATGAAAGCAATGCCAAATT
>JBNGDT010000244.1:0-3116 GCA_049975305.1 Bacteroidales bacterium
ACAATGAAATTATGTAATATTTAAAAAAAGATATTAACAAGTTATTAACCATTTTTGAATTTTTGGATGCCGCTTCACAACTGTTATTAACCTTCATGTTTCTACCGGTTACGCGTACATATTAACAATGAAGCCCAATTAAAGTTATTAACAATACATTGATTTTTTGGGTAAAAAATCAGGTAAAAAATCAGGTGAAAAAACGCGTGAAAAAGGCAAAAGTTGTAAATTTAATGCATATTTTTCATTTGTTCCCGCTGTGCTTTTTTGTACATTTCAATGGCAAGGCCGTCTGCAAGGCCAATGCGGGGAGCAATGAAATTAGGTATCCTTCCCCATTTGGATAGTTTTCTGAATATTTCTGCGGCAGGCACAATCACATCGGCCCTGTCTGGCCTTAATCCAATGTCACTGATACGCTCTTCGAGGGACAAGGATTTTAATTTCTTGTATGCTTTATCAAGTTGTTCTTTACTGATGGAATGTTTATCAATGTCACCGTATAATTTTGTGAGTTTGTTTATGTTCCCGCCCGAGCAGATGCAATTCACCTCCCCGTTGTTTTCACGGGTTGATTTAATCCATTGTTTCATATCATCCCAATCGGTAGAATGTACTTTATCCAGCAACAGCCGTATTGTTCCGATGGGAAAGGATTTGGATTTAACAAAAGCCCCGTCAGAAAAAAAAGAAATCTCCGTACTTCCACCACCAACATCAATAAACAACGTGTCGTCATACACGAGTTGAAAATTTGCATTGGTGGCTTTGCTGATGATTTTAGCTTCTTCTATCCCGTCAATAATTTCGAGATCAATGCCACAGGCGTCATGTATCCGATTCAACACATCGTTTTTATTATCAGCCTCCCGTAACGCTGCCGTGGCACAGGCTCTTGACATCACGGGCTCGTAAACATCAATCAACAACTGGTAAGCCTGAATGGTTTTGATGGTTTTCTGAATTTTTGCTTCTGAAATGTATCCCTTTTCAAACACATCCAGCCCCAGGCGCAAGGGCACACGTGTGATGGTGGCTTTGTCCGTAAAGGGACGTCCAAAACGCTCATACACGGTGGAGATCAATAATCTGCCGGCATTTGAGCCGATGTCTATAGCTGCAACTAACATTTTTAGCTTGGATTTTTATAATGTTTCTGTTTTAGATAATCATAGGTATCCCATTGAGTGCGGACTTTGGGAAGCTTGTTTTGTTTAAACCGGTTGGAAAAGGTTCCATCCACAATCCGTGCTTTGGTATTGTCCCGCAATTGAATATCCAGCATGTCAAGCAGTTCCTGTTTTAAGGTTTCATCACGAACAGGTGCAGTTACTTCAACCCTGTTGTCAAGGTTTCGCCCCATCCAGTCTGCCGAGCCAATAAATACGTTTGTATCTCCACCATGACAAAACGCGGTTATCCTGGCATGTTCAAGGTATTTATCAAGGATACTGAACACTTCAATGTTTTCGCTGATTTCTTTAACCCCGGGTACAAGCGTACATATACTGCGAATAATCATTTTTATCTTTACCCCCGCCTGGGACGCTTTGTACAATTTGTTTACTATGCGCTTGTCATCCAGGTTGTTGAGTTTAATTATAGCCCATGATTCTCTTCCGGCTTTGGCTTCATTGATTTCATATTCCAGCATTTTCATGAAAAAATTGCGGGTACTAAAAGGACTGACAATGAGATGTCTGAAACGCATTGGCCGGTATGTGGCTTCGAACAATTCAAACACTTTCCTGATCTCATGCGTCATGCCTCTGTCGCTGGTAAGCAAACCAACATCAACGTATTGCTTTGCTGTTGATTCATTAAAATTGCCTGTTCCAATGTATCCGAAATACAGGTTTTTATTGTCTTCTTTTCTTCGTATCAACAACAGTTTGGCATGTATTTTAAAACCGGGAATGTTTTTTATGATCTTCACACCCGCTTCCTGGAGTTTTTCAGCTAGATAGATATTTTGTTTTTCATCAAAACGTGCCTGCACTTCAAGAAATACTTTTACGTTTTTTCCGTTTCGGGAGGCATTGATCAATGCATTGATTACTGCTGACTGATTGGCTACCCTGTATAAAGTTATCCTGATGGATCTGACTTTTGGATCTATGGATGCTTCCCTTAACATATCCAACATGTGATTGAATGACTGATAAGGGTAATGCAGTAAAATATCTTTTTTCTGAATGGTATTAAAAACACTCTCCCTTTCGATTATGTCTTTATGCCACAGGGGGGCTATCTTTTCATAGGAATGTTCAGGGCCAAGCAGATCCGGGAAATTCATAAAATCTTTGGAGTTATGGTACCTGTCCCCTTCAACAAGGTGATAGGTTTTTCCGCCTGAAATTTTTGACAAAATTTTATCACGGAGCATATCCGGCATGTTCCTGTCATAAACAAAGCGCACCGGTGGACTGGTTTTTCGCTTTTTCAAGCTGTCTGATAAAATCTCAAGAAAACTTTTGGAAACATCTTCTTCAATATCCAGTTCGGCATCGCGCGAAAATTTAAAGGTGTAAGCTTCGTAACCTGAATAATTGAACACACCAAAAATATCATCAAGGCAATACCGTATTACATCATCAAGCATAATTATGTATTGATTGCCTTCATGGGATGGCAGTACCAAAAAGCGGTCCACATTAGCTGTGGGGATTTTAATGATTGCCAAATGAGGTTTGTCAGGCTTTTCCTCCCGGTGTAAAATAACACCGAGGTATATATTTTTGTCCTTCAGATATTCAGGGTCTTTTAGTTTTTTTATGATGATGGGAAATAGGTATTGCCTTACTTCTTCTTTGAAATATCGCTTTACAAATTGCCCATGTTCCTCAGATATCTCATTCTCATTTAAAATATATACCCGTTTGTTTTCCAGGTCTTTTCTTACTTCTTCAAATACACTGGAAAACTTCTGTTGTTCTTTACGAACGGTATCATACACCTCATTCAAAATGTTTCTGTAATAGGTGGCTTTTTTGGGATATTCCTTCTCATTCAACGTGACGAGACGGTTTAATGTTCCCACGCGAACCCTAAAGAATTCATCCTGGTTGTTGGAAAAAATACCAAGAAATTTAATCCGTTCCTGCAAGGGATTATTA
>JBNGDT010000245.1:0-3114 GCA_049975305.1 Bacteroidales bacterium
GAATTAGCTATAAAAATGAATTTAGGTATAACATTAAGTAATCATAAAAAATTATTAGTTGAGATAAAATCGGTTCAGCATCTTGAAAAGGTGCATCACAAAACGGTACTTTCTTATCTGAAATTGAGCGGAAATAAATTGGTGATACTTGTGAATTTTAATGTTAATCTAATTAAAGAAGAAATACACAGAAAAATAATAGGAGAATTGTTATGATACCTAAATGTACTTAGTGTACTTTGTGGCTTTGTGAGAATCAATAACATGCCGGGAGTAGCGTTATTTAATATGTAAAAATTTTAGTTGTCAATGGAAATATTAAAACAGATATTCGTATGAAATGGTTATTATGCATTGCATTCAGTGTGTTTTTTGTGGAAATCAGTGCTCAAACAAGAGTTGAAGGTGAAATTCTAGCCGCACCAACTGACCATATCATACTGGCTGAACATTTTGGGGACAAGATCAATTTTGTTGATACCATTCCCCTGGATGAAAACAATCGTTTTGTTTATCACCTCCAACCCACGCAGTCGAAAGGCTTGTATCGACTAATGTTTTCTGAAAAACGGTGGCTGGATGTTATTCTTGGATGGGATAATTTAAAATTTCTATGTGTTGCCGAAGCTCCTGTTGAATCCCTTGAAATTATGGCATCATGGCAAAACAAAAAATTATTTGAATTTATTAACATCATTGATAACCAAAACAAAAAAGTGAATGTGCTAAGAAACTTTATAAGCTACTATCCCGATGATGATAAATTACTGAAACTAAGCAAAAAAGAAGCTAAAGCATTGTATCAAACGCGTGAAAAATTTTTGGATGACCTCAGAAAAAACCATCCAGATGCGTTTGTTACCAGCTATCTGACATTTTTGTTTGAATGGCCTTTGAACATGTTTTACAGTAACAATCTTGAAATAAAACATGAGATGATAAGCAACAAAGACTGGAGCGACACCCTGTTGTTAAATTCGGATGCCTATTCTAAGGCCTTGATAGATTACCTGATGTTATACGGAAACAGAAACGCCGGAAGAGAGCAACAAATAAGCCTGTATAAACAAGCCATTGACAGCATTTTCAGTTTTATTCCCGACCATTCGCCTGTTTACGATTATGCCATGTTGTACCTGATGCAAGGCTTTGAGCAATATAAGATGGAACCACTGGTTGTCCATATGATTAAAAACTACGCTGACAACTGCAACAGAACAGAAAGCAATCTTGATAACCGCATAAACTATTATGAAACCTTTCAGAACGGGGCTACGGCACCTGATTTTATTTCCATAACACTGGATGGAGAGCCTGTGAATTTCTACCAGGAAGCCGGTGACAAAACGCTGCTTGTTTTTTGGGCTACATGGTGCGGACATTGCAAACAACTCAATCAATCCCTGGCTGAAATATATCCTCAACTGGAACAAAAAAACATTGACGTTATCTCGGTTTCACTTGACCACAATCAGGATGAACTTACCACCTATCTTGAAAACACTGACCTCCCTTTCGAAGTGTGGTGCGATTATCAGGGATGGGAAAGCGATGTTGTTGACCAATACTATTTGTATGCAACGCCAACCATGCTGCTGCTCGACAAAGACAAAACCATCATTGGAAAACCACTGAACCTCAATCAACTCGTATATATGATAAATGACATTCAATGATTTTTCCAGCAAATATATGATTTATAAAAGCAAATTTTCTTGTTATTATAATAGAGGAAACCCATGAAGGAATATAAAATTAAACAAATAAGTTTCATCAAAAGCAGCACTACCTTAGAGCAGTTTCCTCCTGCCGACAAACCTGAATATGCTTTTGCCGGCCGGTCAAACGTGGGGAAGTCAAGATTGATCAACAGCCTTGCCAATCGTAAAAACCTGGCCAAAATTTCACAAACCCCTGGCAAAACACGGACAATCAATCATTTTGTTGTTGATAACACATGGTATCTTGCCGATTTACCCGGTTACGGTTTTGCAAAACGTTCAAAATCTGAACGAAGCATGTTCCAAAAAATGATTTTGGAATACATAGCCGGGCGTAGCAATCTGGTGGTTCTGTTTGTACTGGTGGATTCCCGTATTCCCCCTCAAAAAACGGACATGGACTTTATCAATCTGCTGGGAAAATTTGAAGTACCGTTTTACATCATATTTACAAAAACAGATAAAATCTCACAAAAACAAAAAAATGCCTTGCCGGACACCATGTTTCAGGCTATTCAGGACACATGGGAACAGCTTCCAACGTATTTTTTTACGTCTGCCGTTACAAAAACCGGATGCCAGGATATTCTGAATGAAATTGACCGGCTTAACCGTTCAATACCTGTCGATAACTTTTTATAAAACATTTTTTATTATCATGACGGAAATGATAAATTTGCATAACCAAAAATAAATTAAACATGTCAGCAAATTCTCCTATAAAGTTTTTCTCGGGTGAGGCTTCCCGCTACCTTGCCGAACAAATTGTAAAAAATTATGGTGTAAAACTGGGCGCTTCCTCTTTACAAAAATTCAGTGATGGTGAATTTCAGCCCAGCTTAGATGAAACCGTTCGCGGGCACCATGTATTTATCATTCAATCTACGTTTCCACCCATTGAAAATTTCTTTGAGATGTTACTCATGGTGGACGCTGCCAGGCGGGCTTCAGCATACAAAGTCAATGTGGTGATTCCGTATTTCGGTTTTGCACGTCAGGACAGAAAAGATAAAGCCAGGGTTCCTATTGGAGCCAAACTTATGGCTGATTTATTGGCAGCTTCCGGCATTGACAGGGTAATGACAATGGATTTGCATGCCGACCAGATTCAGGGCTTTTTCAACGTGCCTGTTGACCATGTGTATGCTTCCGTGCTGTTTGTTGATTTTATTGAGAGCCTCAATCTTGAAAATATTGTTGTTGCTTCTCCCGATATGGGTGGAACCAAACGGGCAAATGCCTACTCAAAATTCCTCGATTGCCCCATGGTGGTATGTCATAAAGCCAGGGGAAAAGCCAATGAAGTATCTGACTTAAGGATTATTGGAGAAGTAGAGAACAGAAACATCATTATTGTGGATGATATGATTGACACTGCCGGAACCATTACACA
>JBNGDT010000246.1:0-3096 GCA_049975305.1 Bacteroidales bacterium
TTATTTGCTTAATGATTGAAAATCAGAAGTCTAACTAAATTATATTCTTGTGAAAGTACTCATTTTAGCCGGTGGCTTAGGTTCTCGTCTCAGTGAAGAAACCGTATTAAAACCCAAACCCATGGTGGAAATCGGTGAGAAACCTATTTTGTGGCATATCATGAAAATTTATTCCCATTATGGTTTCAACGATTTTATTATTTTATTGGGATACAAGGGGTATATGATAAAAGAATATTTTATCAATTACTACAAACACATGTCCGATTTAACCGTGGATTTAGAAAACAATGATATTGAGTTTCATAAAAACAAAGCAGAACCCTGGAAAGTGACATTAATTGATACAGGTTTGAATACACTCACCGGGGGAAGAATAAAACGGGTACAAGACTATGTGGGCGATGAAACCTTTATGCTTACCTATGGCGACGGAGTGGGAGATGTGGATTTGACTGCACTGCTTCAATTTCATTACCAGCACGGCAAGGCCATTACCATGACTTCAGTTCAACCCGAAGGCCGTTTTGGGGCACTGGATATTAGTGAAAGCAATCAGGTAAATCAGTTTCAGGAAAAACCCAGGGGCGATGGTTCCTGGATCAACGGTGGTTTTTTTGTTTGTGAACCAAAAGTTTTTGATTACATCACCGAAGGAGATCAATCCATATTTGAGAGAAAGCCGCTGGAATCACTCGCCAAAGATGGTGAATTATATACGTATAAACATACGGGGTTTTGGAAACCCATGGATACCCTGCGGGATAAAATACAACTGGAAGAATTAATTGAAAAAAAAACAGCTCCATGGATAAAATGGTAACAATGGAACATTCATTTGACCAGGTATTTAAAGGAAAAAAAGTGCTCATTACCGGCGATACCGGATTTAAAGGTAGCTGGCTTGCCATTTGGTTGTTAGAACTCGGCGCTGATGTATATGGTTATGCCTTGCCTCCAAAAACAGAGCAAGATAATTATATGGTAACCGGACTTGATAAAAAGATAGAACATCTTGATGGAGACATCAGAGATGCAGAAACTTTAAAAGCTTTTTTTAAAAAAGTTCAACCGGATATGGCCTTCCATTTGGCAGCTCAACCGCTTGTGCTTGAATCTTATCAGGATCCCAAATACACTTTCGAAACCAATATAATGGGCAGTGTGCATTTTTTTGAAGCCGTAAGAGAAACAGCGTCTGTAAAAGCAGCCATTAATGTTACCACCGATAAATGTTATCAAAACAACGAATGGGTTTGGGGTTATCGCGAAAACGACCCCATGGGCGGCAATGATCCTTACAGCTCATCCAAAGGATGTTCCGAATTGATCACCAACGCCTATATCCAATCTTTTTTTAAAGAGAGCGGCTGCCATATCGCTTCTGCCCGGGCAGGAAATGTGATAGGTGCCGGAGACTGGGCTGAAAACCGCATTATCCCGGATATCTTTAGAGCCTACATGAATAATAAAAAATTGGTTATTCGCAACCCCGGAGCTACACGTCCCTGGCAACACGTGTTGGAGCCGCTGAGCGGTTATCTTCTTTTGGCGCAAAAACTTTATGAAGATGCCGGATTCGTGGGAGGGTGGAATTTTGGCCCTCGCGATGAAATGAATTATTCCGTAAAAGACCTGTTTGAGCAAATCAATAAAAGGATAAAAACAGATAATGTGCAATTTGGAGACCTTGAAAAACAGCCACATGAGGCGAATTTATTAAAGTTAGACATTTCTAAAGCCGTTGGTTATTTAAAATGGCGACCAGTGCTAAATTTTCAGGAAACCATACGTTATACTGTGGAGGGTTATTTATCGGATTTAAGGAAGGCAAATGCCTACAAAAATCGTGTGGAAACTATACACAACTATATAACAAAAGCAAAGCAAATCGTTAACTATCTAAAATAAAAAGTATGCGTGTACCTTATGGCATGACCGTTCATGGTCAGGAAGAAATTGATGCAGTAGTGGAAGTTTTAAAAACATCCACACAAATGGGCAAAAATGTAAATGCATTTGAAGCAAAAGTAGCCCGGCTTTTCGATAAAAAATATGGATTAATGGTCAATAGCGGGTCTTCCGCTTTGTATTTAGCCGTTGAGTTACTTAATCTGCCCAAAGGCAGCGAAGTGATTACCCCGGTATTGACTTTTTCGACTACTGTGGCCTCTCTTGTAAAAAACGGATTGATTCCCGTATTCATTGATGTGGAGCCCGATACTTTTCTGATTGATATTGACCAGATAGAAGCGGCCATTACACCCAATACAAAGGCTATTTCCATTCCCAATTTGTTGGGCAACATTCCCGATTGGGAGCGCATTGCTGCCATTGCAAAAAAGCATGGCTTAAAAGTGATTGAAGATTCCGCTGACACACTGGGAGGAACCTTAAGAGGGAAAAGCAGCGGCCATTACAGCGATATTTCCATTACCAGTTTTTATGGCTCGCATGTAATCAATGGTGCCGGGAATGGCGGTATGTTGTGTGTAAATGATGATGCAATTTACCGCCGGGGAAAATTATTGCGAAGTTGGGGCCGTAGTTCCTCCATCTTTAAGGAAAGCGAAAAAATAGAAAACCGCTTCAACGTGGAATTGGAAGGGGTGCAATACGATGCCAAATTTGTATTTGAAGAACCGGGCTACAACTTGGAACCTTCAGAAATCAGTGCTGCTTTTGCCCTGGTGCAGTTAGAAAAATTGGGACACAACATAACAACCAGGGAACAAAATTTTGAGAAACAATACGCCTTTTTTAAGCAATATGACAAATGGTTCGATATGCCCAAACAAACACCTGATACCCGTACCGGTTGGTTGGCATTTCCCCTCATTGTAAAAGAATCGGCCCCGTTTAGCCGCACCGACATGCAGATTGCTTTGGAAAAGGCTGATATCCAGACCCGGGTAATTTTTACAGGTAATATCCTGAGGCAACCCGGATTTAAAAATATCAAGTGTGTCAAAAATCCCAATGGATATCCCAATGCCGACAAAGTAATGAAAGGAGGCATACTGCTAGCCTGCCACCATGGATTGACAAATGAGATGGTAGAATATACCCACAAGCAATTTGTTGAATTTGCAAAAA
>JBNGDT010000247.1:0-3089 GCA_049975305.1 Bacteroidales bacterium
GTGGCTTAATCCTGTTGCCGATTCAATAGCATGGCCCAGGGTATGTCCAAAATTCAGTATATGCCGGATTCCTTTGTCAGATACATCGGCCTCCACAAGTTTCAGTTTGGCGCGGCTTGCTTTTTGCAACAACTTGTTCAGAATGTCTTCATCACGCCGGTGAATGTCGTCCACGTTGTTTTCAATCTCGCTGAGCAGGGATTCATCTAGCACAAAGGCTGTTTTTAGCATCTCTGCCAGACCATTGTAATAATGTTCCTCCGGTAAGGTGTGCAAAAACATGGGGTCTGTGAATGTTAGCGTAGGCTGATTGATACATCCTATCACGTTTTTATACCCGTGTAAATTGATGCCGTTTTTTCCGCCGATTGCGGCATCCGTCATAGCCAGCAAACTTGTGGGAACCAGGATAAACGGCACACCACGTTTATAGGTGGAAGCCACAAAACCCGTGATATCGGTAACCACGCCACCACCCACACCAACCATGAGGGTATTTCTATCTATGTTTTCCATCAACAAATGTTCATACACCTGAAGTACCACGTTGGATGTTTTGGCTTTTTCCCCTTCAGGCAGGCACCAGTGGGGATATTTGGACAGTGACCTTTTATAATGAGTAAACACATGGCTGTCTGTGATCACAAACACGGATTCATCTTTCAATTTGGCTTCCAAATCTGAAAATGCACCAAACACAATGCCTGTATCCAGCACATCCGACCAGTGGCCATGGCGGTATGAAAAGCGGTTTTGCATAAACTATTCAAAGGTACGAAAATTTTTAAAATATAAATACGGATTTAAGGAAATATAAGAATTTCAATGTGCAACTATTTATATTGTTTTTCATTCTATAGTTTTTTATGGTCAGATTAATAAGCTCTCAACGATAAAGTAATCTATCGAGGATAGCTGTTACAACCACTTTGTCATTTAGCATCTCAGCCCATTCTGAGGGAGCCTTATTTGTTGGTATCAGTATCAATAAGAGTTGCTTTTCACCGCAAAGTCGCAAAGGTTTTAAATTTGTAAATTAAATTGTTAACAATCCTTAATTTTACTTCGTTATTCAAATGTTCAAATGATCTGTTGTTCATTTTATGTACTACCTGTGGATATTGAGATGTTACTCTTTTTCCCATTTCTCTGCGTCTTTGCGTCTTTGCGGTGGAAAGTGTCTTTGCTCTGCGCTGGAAATTGTGAGCGTCTGTTTTTTAATTTTAGCACTGAGTAGTTACGTTTGTTGTAATAATGAATGATGTTTTTTCAAACATTGTGTTGATAAAATTGAACAACTTTACAGCAATGTCCTTTTCAACAGGGAACATCATAATATCATCAATAACAATGAGGTCTGTCTTTGTCTTTTAAATTCGGTAGTAGCAGTTCGTGTTATAACACTACAATTTTAACGCTTGTGATTATTCAGTATCGTATTTATCCACATTTTTTTTGAGCGAGTCGGATATGAGTTTTTTCAGATATAGAGTGCGTTCCTGTATGGCTGTTGCTTTTTCAGGTTTGTACATGTTCATATACTTCTTTTCCACTAATTTGTAGGTTAACCTGGCTGGGTCTTCTTCATCATTTTTCACTTGCAAAGCTAAACGTATAGGAGCTAAAGTTTCGATGTGAGCATCATATTTTTTATCTAAATTATAACGGGCTGAAACAACAGCCTTGTACTTATCCATATGTATAAGAAATGGATAAATATCAACTTCCTTTCTGAAAACCGTCAATTGTATGTCCATACTGTCAATCACATTTTCAGTTTTTTTATTAAATAAAAGATATTTTGAGATATTATCAAAGGTTTCATTATCGAGTAAAACTAAATCTTTACCTTCGATAGCAAGTGCTCCGCGTAATGTTGAGAATTTAATATCATAATTCGATTTTAGGTACATTTCACCCGCAATGTGACATTCTGCTCTTCCTGCAAACGATTTCAACATTGGAACCACTGTATCAAGCTCAGGAATCATATCTAACAATTCCGAAATATTAACATTAAGAAAATGTAAATCCACTCCGGTATATAAATGATTTCTACGTTCGGGACGATAAATTGCTGTTAACAATATCCGGCCTGCATCGTTAGTGAAACCCATTTCCTGAAGTACCAGGGTCCCGTCTTTACAAACCAGCGTGCCGCCTACATCGTTTATCTGAGAATTGTTTATGTATGATTTTTCGAGATTTACATTCAATGTAATGTCAATTCCCGTGGGAACCATAAACGGATCTGCATCATTTTCAGAGCTTGTGTCTTCGGCCATTTCAGTATCCGGTATTTGTGTTTCTGTGGTGATTGTATCTTTTGAACCCAGTCCATCAACCAGTTCCATTATTTGATTGATATCTGTTTTTTCCGAAATAAAATCTAAATTCCCTGTAAGCAATCCTTCATCTCTGAAATAGTTGTCAAAGTTTTTAATGCTGCCTTTTAAGTTAAAATTTGATTGTCCGATTTCAATCCGGCTGTTTTGAATGTAAAACTCATCAGGTGTAAAATCGAACTTAATTTGCGGGATATTCATATCATAAAGTAAATCGGCAAGATGAATTCTACCACTGTTAAAATTGACATTTAGGTTTGGATTCCATCGCAAAAGTAAATTTTCCTGTGTTGTATCCTGGGTAGCGTTTGCTAATACTGTTATAAACTCTGTATTTATTGATGCATAATCCCCCATGATTGCATTTATACTATTGCTTTGATATGACAAGTTTAAGGATACATTTTCATTGTGGCCGGGCTGATAATAGCTGGCATAACCTATAGGTTTATTGATTTCAGCCTTTATTGTATCCATTTCGGCAGAGATATGGTCAAATGCAAAATCCATCCCTATTGAGGCCTTGACGCTTGTATCCATTACATTCGATAAACCCAGTGTCAAATTTGCCGAAGTCGCTGTGGCAATCGTATTGACACTGTCAATAATTTTTATGTTTAATTCCGGGCTTGACAGTGTGGCCTGAATGAGTTCATTAAATACATCATTGTTTCCCATATTCGGGCTCGGAAGCTGATATCCAAGCGACAGATTTGGTGATTTTACGTACATACTATCCTGATA
>JBNGDT010000248.1:0-1662 GCA_049975305.1 Bacteroidales bacterium
AAGGAAGATATTGCTATCTTCCTGCTCTTAATTTTTTATCGGACAACAGTGATTTGTATTTTTATTTTTTGTATTTTAGTACAGAATTCGTTTTTTCATTAACATTAAGCTGTGGAAAACATAAAACCGTTTTAATGGTCGTCATTGGAAACAATATCATCAACCTGGATCAACACCAACAAGACTATAAGTTTGGTTCAGAAGCCATCGAAAAAACTTTCAGTTTCGGTGAAATAATTTTTGCCGATCTCAACCATGAATTTCATACCCTGCACTGCATGTATTCAATGAAAATATGCGCTCACAAGTGCATGATAAAACTGGGTATGAATAAAGCTTTTTTACCAAAGAAATACCAGGTAAGTTTAGAATACAGAAACGGCCATATCCTGGGAAAGGCATATATCGGCAATATGGTTTTTTACGCCAAATGCATTGATGATGATAATTTTATCCGCTGTGTAGCCACAAACCAGCCTGAAAAACTCAACCTGATCAAAAGTTTTCATATCCGGTTTAATGGTCAAAACAACGGAAAAAAAATAGCGAAAAAGGTGCAACAATTTAATCATACACCTCCCCTGGAATTGCATAAAATCAAAAATAACATCCCTGTTATTGCCACTGAGGACTTTTCAAAAAGGCTGGAACTGAGCCTTACCAAAACAGATAAACTGTATTATGTTTCCGTGCTGCCCGAATGGATAACTGTACACCCAAGCCTTCAAAAGCCAATGTATAATGCCGTGTATGCCTAAATCAAATGATCAAATCCATTACAACGTATTTTTGATTTCCTCATATCAATATTTTTCTTTAAACTTGACGTCTTAAGCATATTAGCACATGTGTGGTATCAATGGTGTATGGCATAAAAACAAGCTTGTTGACAGTAAAGCATTTACTGACATGCGAGACAGCATGATACACCGTGGTCCGGATGATGCAGGTACATGGTACAATTCAAAAAAAAACATGGCTTTTGGCCACAGAAGGCTGGCTTTTATGGATTTAACCCCATCCGGCAAACAACCCATGATAAGCACCGATGGACAGATCATCATTACCGTCAATGGTGAAATATATAACTATCCCGAACTGAAGCAGAATCTGGAAGCTAAAGGGCACCGGTTTGTCAGTGGTTCGGATTCTGAAGTCATTATCCACGCATGGCGCGAATGGGGAACAGATATGTTGCCTAAATTAAACGGGATGTTTGCTTTTGCCCTGTATGACAAGAGCAATGGAAGTATATTGCTGGCACGCGACCGTTTCGGCATCAAACCACTGTATTATCACCTGGATGATAACAATTTATTTTTTGCTTCTGAGATCAAAGCCATTCTACAATATGCACCGCAATTAAAAATCATCCGGCCTCAATCCCTCGCTGATTATTTTTCATATCGCTATGTGCCTTCACCATACAGCATTTACCAGGATATTTATAAGCTCGAACCAGGTTCGTTTATGCTTATAAAACAAGGAAAACCCATGGTAAAAAAATACCATGCATTTCCCGGCAACCACCTGCATATAAAACAGAAAGAAATTACCTGCAAGCTGCATGAATTGTTTCGGCAATCTGTTAAAATGCACACACAGAGCGAAGTACCTGTGGGATCTTTTTTGAGCGGCGGATACGATTCATCAGCCATTGTT
>JBNGDT010000248.1:1672-3055 GCA_049975305.1 Bacteroidales bacterium
GTGTGTAAGTTAAAAGCCAATACCTTTAGTATTGGTTTCACTGAATGGGAAGACAGCGAAGACCAGTATGCCAGGTTGGTTGCCAGGCATTTTGATATGCCGCATTTTAGTAAAACAGCAGACGGTAGTCACCTGGAACTCATGGATACACTGATGTACCATTACGATGAACCCATCGCGGACATTTCAATCATTCCCACGTATCTTGTTAGCGAGCTGGCTGCATCTCATAATAAAGCCGTTTTGTCTGGTGAAGGTGCTGATGAATTGTTTTCAGGTTATACCTGGCATTATGAAAACATGGACGCGCTCAAAAAGCAAAAACGGTGGTGGCAAAAAAATCCGGAGATTCTCCCGTTTTCCGTTGAAGCGTACAGCAGAGCAATGGCCATGGGACACCTGAGAAACCATGAATTGTCATCGCTTTTTACACAGGAATACATAGAGTATGTTCCAGAGGACAGCGATTGGTTTTACAGAAAGTACGCTACCGGAAAACCTGAGCTTGACAGGTTTAGGAAGATGGATTTACGGTGTTTTATGAGTGAACTCGTGTTGACCAAAATTGACAGGTCAAGCATGGCAAACAGTTTAGAAGTAAGGGTGCCATTTCTTGAAAACGATCTCAGTGATTTCATGATGAAACTACCACCTCACCAGGTTTATAAGCCCGGATACAAAAAATATCAATTGTACATGCTCATTAAAAACGCATTGCCGGAACAAATATTAAAACGCCGTAAACAAGGTTTTGTCGGGCCGGATGCATATTATCAAGACAAAAGCTGGTACCGCTCACTTGTTAATAATTCCAAACTTGTGGATGACAAGATATTAAATCCGGAAACCCTCAATCATTACATGAATCATGAATCATACTGGAAATTGTGGAAATTTGCCGTACTGGAACACTGGTATCAACAATGGATGACATGAAAAATACCACACACATCACATTTAAAAGAAAGCGAAAACACACTGATTTTTTTGAATTAAATTAAACAAGCATGAATCACTTCGTTTTTGTTGTCTGCGGCAGCAAAGAACATATCGACAAACTCAATTTCAGCCTGAAATACCTCAAACATTTCAGCAAGGCAAATATTTTTGTTGTAACTGACAAATCACGCAACGAAACAGATATTGAACATGATGACATCATAGACATCAAAACTCCCGGCACATTTACGCATCACGAGGCAAGCATTTATTTAAAAACAGGATTGATAAATTTTCTGCCGGATACGAAGGGGCATGCTTTCTGCTACCTGGATTCCGATGTCATTGCTGTATCATCAAAGGTTGATGAGATTTTTCATTTTGACCCCTCCCCCGTTATGTTTGCCCGGGATCATTGTCCTTTCAGAGAATTCAGTCCACATG
>JBNGDT010000249.1:0-3036 GCA_049975305.1 Bacteroidales bacterium
TATATTTGTTTCAAAATACGGCATTGAAAAAAGTAGTTTTTAGAGATGCCCTAAAGTGCAATTTTTGCATCGAATTACAAATTGAATATTAAACTAAAAACAATTTACCGTTAAATATCACGGGAAAAAAACGAAAAGCCTTATGAGTAGGCATCATTAAAAAAAACTTTCTAATTATGAAAAAACAAGCTGTAAATTTAGGTCGTATCGGGATATTATTACCGATTGCTGCTATTATTCCTTATTTAGGAAATCTTGCCGGATTAGGTGCATTGATTCTTTTATTGATTTCTTTTCACAACTTCTCTAAATTTTATGAGACTCCTGCTATTTTTAACAAAGCCTTAGTTGGGTTTATTTTACCGATTGCAGGAAGTATAGTTGGGGGCATAATACTTGCTATAACCGCTGTGAGTGCTGTATCTTCAGTGACAAAGGCAGGTGAAACCAGTTTTTCTAACCTAGAAAACCTGGGTAACATGTTTGCACAAAGTTCTGTAAGTATTTCAGTGGCTGCAATTATTATGCTTGCAGCATCTATTATAGGACTTTACTTTTTGTTAAAATCAATGAAAATGCTTACTGAAAAAAGTGGTATAAAACATTTTAAAACTGCCGGTTCACTGTATTTTATTGGCATGATAGTTACAACAATCATTTTTGCTGTTATTATGGTGCTGTTTTTTATGCCTTCTGTTGATATATCTCCATTTATAGCATTTTTATTGCTTATTGGTTGTGTAATTAATTTAATTGGATGGATATTTCATATTATTGCTTATTTTACAATAAAAACTGATGAAAAATTGCCGGAAAAATAAATAATCAGTACACGCATCTGGGAAAAATTGGGGAACTTCAAAAAAGATAACCCACACAATAGGTTTGGGTGAGGTGAATTGCTTATAATTTCTTAATCGTTTGAGTGATTTGATAATTAAATCGCTCATTTTTGGTGTTAATGATATTTATGGGCTGTAAGGAAATAAAGTTTACAGGATTCAACTGTGGTGATATCCATGCAGGTGGCTGATCCCCGTGATGAGCCTGCCAAAGCAGGTTTCGGCAATAGCCAGAATGTCCGGGAGCCACGCGAAATAAAATTCACTCACCTCTTTCTAATCATCCGAAAATTGTTTGATCAATCGCCGGTATTCCGAAAAGACTTTTGCTCTTGACACAAACCCGACGTATTTGTTTCCATCTACCACAGGGAGATTGAAATTTCCGGTTTGTTGAAATTTTTCCGCCACTTTTTCCATGCTGTCATGAATAGTAACAAGGTAAGGTTCAGGCGAAATCATGATGTCTTTTATACTTACTTTATCATATAGCTCAGGCTTAAACATAATTTCACGAATATCTTCAAGCACTACTATACCTTTCAAATCATTGGCATCATTCAATACCGGAAAAACATTCCGTCTGGATTTTTCTATTTGTTTTATCAGGTCATCCAACATATCTTCCTCATACACCTTCTTAAAGTTGGTTTCAATCAGGTTTTCAATATTCATCATTGACAACATGGCCCTATCTTTATGATGTGTCCTGAGCTGTCCACGTTTGGCAAGCTGAATGGTATAAACGGAATTGGGGGTAAACACTTTCACCGTAGCATATGATATAGCTGATACAACCATCAAAGGAACAATCAGTTCATAGCCGCCGGTTGTTTCTGCAATCAGGAATATGGAGGTAAGCGGAGCATGAATGATCCCGGCAATTGTTCCGGCCATGCCTACAAGGGCAAAATTAACCACTGAAATATCCCCGCTCAGTTTATTAACTATCAGGCTAAACATCAAACCCAAATTAGCACCGAGAAACAAAGAAGGAGCGAAAATACCACCCACACCACCACTGGCAAAGGTCACACTTGTGGCAATTACCTTAAAAAGCAGTACAACTAAAATAATAATGATGATAACGACCCATTCACCCTGATACTGATGATAAAATGTATTGTCAAACAAATGTTGTGTACCGCCGTTCAGTGCAGCATTTATAGCTTCATATCCTTCACCGTATAATACAGGCATCAAAAATATCGACAAACCAAGAATAAAACCACCTACCAGCAATTTCATGCCCCATGAATGTATTTTATCAAACATGCGATTTATGTACATGTACATTTTGGTAAAATAAACAGACAAAAATCCGGCAAGGATGCCTAGTATAATGTAAAATACCAGGCTTGAAATATCAAAACCTCCAATAATGTTTACAGGATACAATACATTTTGTCCCATAAATAAATATGATACAAGCACTGCTGATACTGAAGCAAGCAGAAGCGGAACCAGCGACACCATAGTAAGGTCCAGCATGATCACTTCAAGCGCAAAAACAATGGCTGCAACAGGAGCTTTAAATATGGCGGCCATAGCAGCGGTACAAGCACATCCCAGTAACAATAATATTTGTTTGTAATTCAAATGAAACAATTGTCCTATATTACTTCCATAGGCTGCACCTGTTGCCACTGTTGGTCCCTCAAGTCCGACTGAGCCACCAAAACCAACCGTCAATACGGAGGTAATTATACTGGAATACATATTGTGTGGCCTGATTTTTCCTTTTGTTTTACTGATGGCAAACAATACTGTGGGAATACCATGTCCGACTTTGCGTTTTATGATGTAATTGACAAAAAATATGACCAGAAAAATACCAATAACCGGGTAAAATATGAACAACAGGTTTTCTGAATCAGCAGAAAACCAGTCCTTTAATAAACTCTGAATTAATTGCACTAAACTTTTAATAATTACCGCAACAAAACCAACCACCAAACCTACCAGCATAGCCAATACAACCATGAACATCCTGTCACTTACATGACGTATTCGCCAAATCAGAAACCGTTTTAACAGTTTTCTGAACATCGTATCGGCCTTGTATTTTATCTCCGAAAATGATTTCACGCGTGCAAATTTAAATATTATCCGTAAAACAACAATTATGTATCTTTTCTGAGTACATGACAAAATTTTTGTAATTAGTTGAATATTAGGCTCAACATTGCATAAA
>JBNGDT010000250.1:0-3020 GCA_049975305.1 Bacteroidales bacterium
ATATTGGCATTGGCACAGATGATCCTCAATATGAGCTTGATGTTGCCGGTATCGGTCATTTTGATAAAGTCATTATTGAAACAGAAAATACCGGGGATTATATATTATCACCTTATTTTAACCAAGAATGTTTCCGCGAAAGGATGAAAAACATTTACCATAATGAACACTTACCATATCTGTTGCCGGGTTCAATTATGGAAAATGAAGGGATACCAGTATCTGAAACAATAAACGGACTGATTAAAAACGTTGAAGAGTTGTATCTTTATCTTGATGATGCTAAAAAAGAAATTAAGCAGCTTGCAGAAGAGATCACTGAGCTAAAAAAAGAAAATGAATCATTAAAATCTAAATGTTATGGTAAAAATTAAAAGATATGTCAAATATTTGGTTTTTGTTGCTCCAATAATGTTTTTATTGCCAGGTTGTGAAAAACAGCAAGGTCCTTTTTATTCGGATTTGCAGATTATTACTGATTTTAAGGCATATCCGAACCATGATACTTGTAGCTGGAACAATTTTAAGATCATTCCTAGGTTTAATGGAACTATCGTATTTGAAAGTGGAATTTCATATAATGGATATATTTATATACCGAATCAATATTTTGTAAAAGAAATTTCAATTTATACTATGAATGATTATAATAACAAATTTAAAGCAAATGATGATGTTAGTAAAATATTTGATATTTATAATCATGATTTATTAGCGGATTATTTTATCGAAACAGTTGAAAATTTCAGACATAAACCTATATCTAATATTATATTTAAGATTAATGAACCGCCGGGAATTGACGGTCAACAACGTTTTATAATAAAAGTCAATAATGGAGCAGGGGAAATACTAAGGGATACAACCGAAATTGTTTATTTATTAAAAGATTAGTTTATGAAAAGATCAATTTTAACACTCATAGTTTGTTTTTTTACCGTTATTTTAAATGCGGCTTCTGTTAACAAAAAAGAAGCAAAACAGGTTGCGGTTAATTTTTATATGGCTATTACAAACAAAAAAAACATAAACGTAAAATTTCAAAACACAAGAAGTTATAAAAATATAAATACATATTATACTGTTGTATTTAAAAACAACGATTGGGTGATTGTAGCTGGTGATGATAATGTTGAACCAATACTGGCATTTTCTACAGAAGGAAGTTACAGTATGAACAAACCTCCGGCATGTGAATACCTCTTAAATCAATACAATGAGTACATTTATCACATGGCAATTGAAAATAAAAAAGAAAATAAAGCACAAGAAGCATGGCATCAATTAAAAACAAATAATTATAATCCATCAAAAGATGCAATTGTATCTCCCTTATTAGTAACAAAATGGGGACAATCTCATCCAAATGATAATTGTGGTGGTAATATTGAGGCATACAATTATTACATGCCCGATGCCGATAATTTAGATTATATGGTAGATAATCCACATTGTTCCACTAACTGTTTGGCAGGATGTCCTGCTGTAGCTATGGGGCAGATATTGAGATACTGGAAAAGGCCGGATTGTCCGCAATTCAATTAGGAATCAATGCCTGAAAAATTAATATACCATGATAACCAAAATTACCAAACAGAAAGAAATGCCATTTTAAGTTTCCTGTATTACCTCGGCAAGTTGATGGATAATGAAATGGATGATAATTACTATTGCAATGATAGCAGTAGTTGTGCTTCTGGATGCTTTATTGAAAATACTCTAAATGCTATTACAAATTATTTATCTTGTGCCAATGCTGAGATTATAGATGAATCAGAATATTCAAATTCCGAGTGGAATAATTTGTTAACAGGTGAATTGGAAAATGGTCGTCCAATATATTATACAGGACATGGTAGTGGAGGTCATGCATTTGTTTTGGATGGATATTTTAAAAACTGGGTTGCTTATAAATACCATGTTAATTGGGGTTGGTGTGATTGTTATGATTACAATGGATACTACAGAACGGGCAACATGACACCTGATGGCCATAATTTTAATTTTTATCAAGAAGCAATAATAAACATCTATCCCACAAAATGTGATACTGAACTTGATATATATGCTGAAGATAAATACATTTTTGCTGGTTTAGAAAATCCAAATTATTTTAATCCTACTGAAGGTACTATAATTAGTACACCTGGAGAAGATCCAATAATAATTGAAAATGATGAAACGGTACATTATAAAGCATACAATAAAATAGTATTAGAGAATTTTGAAACTGAAGACGGTGCCAGTTTTACTGCAGAGATAATTCCATGCCCTGTAAATTGCGATTTTGGGATTGCTCCGCCAACAGCAAAATCAAATATCAAATCGCTTGCAGAAAATAACGAAAAAAGCAAATCCGATGAAATAAAGCTGTATCCGAACCCCGCAAGTGATTTATTAACAGTTAATCTTGGCAATTTATTGACTCCTGAAAATGTAACTATAATTTTGTTTGATGCGTTTGGTAAAAAACACATGCAAAAACAATTCAACAATAGAGAACTAAAAATCGATATCAAAAAATACCCACCAGGTGTGTACATAATACGTATTGATGTAAATGGTACAAGTCATTATAAAAAATTGATTAAAAAATAAGTGGTATGAAAAAAGTAACATTTTTATTTTTTATTTTATTGATAGGATTGGCTTCATTAGCCCAGGATACAACAAATACTAAACATAAAAAAGAATTGTATTTTTCCATTACAAAGCACAATTCATGGTATAATTATTACAGCATATATCAAGGATATACCGGTGCATCTGCAGGATTTGGGTATGCCCTGAATGACCGGTTTCAACTGGCAGGGGAATACAATTACGGTTTTATGCGTAACCATAATGTTAAAGCTAACGCTTCTGATCATACAATCAATATGGGATTGAATTATACATTTTTAAATAAAGAAAAATTTAATGCGTCAATTTTTGCAGGAACAGGGGTTGAGTTAATTTATTTAAGAACCCTTGTTGATGATATCAATTTTCATTATTCAAGCTTGGGGATACCAATTACA
>JBNGDT010000251.1:0-3017 GCA_049975305.1 Bacteroidales bacterium
ATTGTACACTGTCAATGAACATTTGTCTGAGGTCCCCGATGGTTAATACATTCCCGGTGGGAATATCCTGTATTTCAGGCTCTTCAAAGTCATCATGAATGCAACCGCCAAACAGAAAAACAGTGGCAAGCATGCTCATAATTCCGATTTTATATGCTGTGTTTTTCACCATTATATAGTTTTTAATGTTCGTAATTAATCAGTATTCACCGCAAAGACGCAAAGGCGCAAAGTTTAAAGATTTAAAAATTTATTTACAAATCTTTTGAACCCTTTAATTAATATGGGGACATTAAAATTAACCAAGATTAACCAAGAAACCTAATCGTTTTTTCCATTTCATAGCGTCTTCGCGGTTACAGTCTCGTTTTTCCATTTCTCAGCATCTTTGCGGTTACATTCGGTAAAAATATATGTTTTAATATTTACTAATATTCAATCAATTCATTTTAGTTAGTTTCTCCACAACGGGGCCCATCCAGATTAACCTCATCTGTAGTGCGTATCAACAACTGCCAAGCAATATCACCGCCTGAATACTGGAATTTTGTTATCACACCGGTAATGTCGCCGTTGCCTTTGGGTAAGCTATCCCTTGCAAAGTCGGCGTAATCACTTGTTCTAACGATGATACTCTGGCCATCACAATTTTCAAGTGTGCGGTTTTGTGCCGAAGCACCATTTGCGTCTGCATAAGTGTTGTTTAGCTCGCTTTCTGCAAATTGTACATCATTCAGCTTAATCAGCTCACAATCGTATTCCCCTGACATTACTTCGGGAATGGTAGTAACAGCAGGCTCAATATTATTGTTTTCCTTCTGAACTACAATATGTGTTTCAATCTCAAGGATTTCGTCAAATACAAGCTCAAGTTTCCCGCTGTAATCAACAATGGTGGCTTTATTCAAATTAATCCTTACGTACTCGCCGGTATGAACAGCACCGGCAGTGCTTAGCCGGTATAAATTTATGCCACCGGTTTCATCCTGCACATACGCTTCCTTGTAAATATTACCTTTTGAGTCATCCATGATAACCGTGGCATACAACATGTAATCTTCTGTAAACTGATAATTTTCTCCGCTGTCCTGGTAAATCTGATACACATCCTCAATGTCGAGTTTCATGTCTTCGGGTACCGTATTCAAAGGGGGGTGATCAAAGTCATCAACACAAGCAACAACACCCAAAATCATCAATGTAAACAAGCTTATTATCGAAATATTATTATTCATTGGATTAAATTTTAAAATTAGAAACTAAAATACAGGTTAAGAAAATAGGTCCGTCCATACATATAAAAGTATTTTGGCGGAAACTTATCAATGTTGGCTATGTCATACCGGTATTGTTCAAAACCACCGATGATAAAATCGGTTGTGTTTAACACATTGTTGACACTTAGCGTAAATCCTGCGTAATAATCACCCCATTTAAAAGATTTTCCACCAAAGAAATGCATGGTATAATTGGCTTCCAACATTTTCTGATCCAGCATTTTATCCCACTGGGGGTCATCCGCAACGAAATTTTCTATAGCTTCTGCTGTTCTCCTGTCGGGACTGAAATCCAGGAAAATTCTGTCAAAATAATTCACATTCACACCGGCAAACCAATAATTGGGAGAATTGTATTTAATTCCGAAACTCCCAACCACTTTAGGCATATTCCCCATGTGATAATTTTTAATGTAAACGGTACGGTCTTCAGCGATAATCTCGGAATCATTATCCTGTGCAATGGTAACTGATGGGCGTGAATTATAAATGTATTGTCCCCATGCTCCTGCTGCATTCACAGAAAAGCTTGGTGTAATGTCAACATTCAAACCCATTTCGGTGCCATAATGCAACTTGTCCAGATCAGTCATGATATAATTCACAAAGCTATTGAGTTCATCATGATAAAAACTCCGGTTCCACAAACCATCTCTGAACGAAGTAAAAAAGCCTGTCAAACGCAAATCCACAGATGGAGCACTCCACACATAAGACAAGTCGGATGATAATATTTTTTCGCTTGTCAGGTTATCCACTGTATGATTACGTGTGCGGGGTGAAATGAAAGCATTTCTGAAGTACGGGGCATTTGTCATGTATCCAGCGTTGAAAAGCACATAGTGCCTTCCTGTGATTTTATGGGTAAGGCCTGTTTTTATGCCATAATCAACAAAATGTTTTTTGGGGGAAGCTCCCGGCGATTCAATTGGGAATTTCCCGTTTCTGCGATTCCCTGTCCGCCAGAATACTGTGTAAGCCAATTTCCCCGACACATAAAAATCCACCCTGTTTACTTGTGGAAATTTGAAGTTCAATTGTGCAAAAGCATCATGGCTGTTCACATTTGCAATATAATCGTATCCGATGATATCTCCTTCTTTGGCAATGTGGTTTGGATTGTCCAGATCGTTGTCTGCTATGCTGGGGTCTACAAAATCACGTTCGGCAAACTGGTCAATGTCAAGCCAGTAATCACCGCCGAGAAGATCAACGACTGTCTGAAAATGATGTCCTTTATAAAACCTGAAATTCAAGGCTCCGGTAAATGTGGTATACTCATCCAATTTATTTGTGTAGGTTGAATTGGCACCATATTGTCTGATATCGGTACGCCCTTCCTCAATGATAAATTTTGAACGCATGCCGGTAACATTATTGCCAATAATGCCTTCAGCGTTGTTCACCGTATAAAGGTTTTTTGCGTTGGCTTGATAAAAACTTTCCCAGTCGAGTTGAGTAACATCCTCATTACCTGATTGCCACAATTGGGTATAATATTGAAACATTTCGGGGTCATCTTCCCAATAACTTGGCAGTTTTTTATAATAATCCGGCCTTGGATCTGCAGCATCGTACCAATTCAGGCGGGTAGAACCGCCACGTCCAAAGGTATAATTTATCCCTGTGGTAAGTTTTTGTGTTTCATCAATATCCCAGTAATGATTGATCAACACTTTTGGTTTGTGATAGTTGCTAACCCTGGAGTTTCTTTTTTCGCCTTCCTGGTAGCCCCAGTAC
>JBNGDT010000252.1:0-2977 GCA_049975305.1 Bacteroidales bacterium
TGTTTGAACGGCAAAGATAAATAATTTAGGTGAAAGATTGAGTATTCATTTAAAATTATTGTAAGTGCTATGGAAATTGAATGATTTTATTATCTCTGATCAACATCCACTTCATGATTTTGTTTTCCATGGCCATTGTATGGCTTTTGAAAATAAGAAAATATATTGAATAAATCCCATCAGAAAAATCACTGTCCATGATACATAAGCATGCCTTACCGGTTTGTTTGCGATGTTCAGTTTTGCTGATTTATAGGCACATAAATTACCTGTTGTGTACAGGGGATACAGGTTGAGTTTTATTTTGCCATGGTTGATTTCCACTGGGGGTGCGTCAATATGTTGCACTTGATGCCAGAGAATAGGGAATCTGTTGTTTGCTATGTGTTTTTGTTTATTGAGAGAAGTTTCAAACAGGGCATGCAGTTTATTATACCATTCCTGAATGCTTACTTCATCACTGGAGATTACCTGCTTCTGTATTTCCAGCGGTAAAACCTGGTTTATCATAGTGATGCATTGTTTATCTGATGTAGTTGCTGTATCGCAATAAGTATTCCAGGCAGGCAATACATCCTGCAGAAAACAGGAGCTGATAAAATATGCTTTTTCATTGTTATAATCAGTATTTGGATACAGTACCAGTGCATCGGTAGTTAGACTTTCATAGGCCCATGCTGCTGTAAAAAAACGGCTGATAACAGGTGA
The DNA here is from genome assembly GCA_049975305.1 of Bacteroidales bacterium. Taxonomy (GTDB): domain Bacteria; phylum Bacteroidota; class Bacteroidia; order Bacteroidales; family ML635J-15; genus JAQIBY01. The sequence continues at coordinate 709 of JBNGDT010000252.1, forward strand.
TTTGTCTTTTGTTTTATGATTTGGAAATTGGTTCCAAGGTATCATGGCACCGCTAAATAATATTTGTGGTATTAAGAGCAGTGGCACCATCAGGTAAGCCCATATTTTTCCGTTTGAAACAGCCGATAATATCAATCCTGTGGCTGCTGAAAACAGGTACAGCAGAAAATAGGTGATGGTGACAGGCATAAATAAATACATAATATCCAGGATTGTAAGGGAAATAAGACTGAATGAGAGCGACTGAATTAATCCAGCAGGTAAAAGCACACACAGCTTGGATAAAATTACCTGTTTGTTGCTTTTTACTGTAATCCAGTCTCTTTTGTGTTCGGGCTGTTTGCGGCTGAGTTCACCCAGGCTGAATATTAATCCTGAAAACAAGGCTATCACCACCGTCATGATGAAAAACACGGGAAAATGCGGATTGAGCAAATGGGTATAATCACCTGTCCCTGAAAACCGGCAGAGAGGAGCAATTATACTGGCCAAAACTGGTGCATAAAGCAATATCATTGCTGCGAAAATTTTTCGATTGAAGAAAGCAGCAATTTCAGCAGCTATGGTTGTGCCCCATTTGGGGGTTAAATGTTTTGTTTTTGTGCTGCGGTTTTCAGGGATTGGTGTGTTGTCATGATGGGATGTAAAATGCGAAAACCAATACAGGGGAGAATATTTACGCTCATGTGTCGGACGACCAAATTCATCTTGTATTTTCTCATGTATGCGTGCTTCTGCTTTGGCAAGTTGAGATGCATTTGTATGTTTGGCCAATGGCTCACTTTCTTTATGCAATACACTTTCGATGAAATCCGGGAAACGTTCAGGCGACCCAAAATATACCGGGTATCCTTGTTCATCAAGGTAAAGCATGTTGTCAAAATAGGCAATGACAGAAGCATCGGGTTGGTGAAGCGAACAAATAACCAGACAGTTTTCATTGGCAATGTTCCGAAGTAAGCGTATGATTTTATGTGTATCTTCAAAAGACAATCCGCTGCTTGGTTCGTCACAGATTAAAATGTCAGGGTTGGCAATGATACCACATCCTATGCTCAAGCGTTTTCGTTCACCTCCCGACAAGATTGAATTGTTTGCTAAACCCGGAAGGCAATCAGCTTTGTGTGTTAATCCCGTTTTTTGTAGTATGTCATCAGCCACAGCTGTGGGAGAGGGGATGCTGTGTTTTTTGGCTTGGACCATGAGTTGATGTTTGACAGGCAAATCAGGGTTGATGCTGTCTTCCTGGGGTATAAATGCCATTATTGGCGGGGAGGGTGAAAAACTGATGTTTCCCTTGTCAGGATGTAATATGCCTGCAATGAGTTTTAGTAAGGTGGATTTGCCTGCGCCGCTGGGACCAATCACGGCACTCAGTCCGGGTGAATTGAATGTCAGGTCTAACCCATGGAAAAACGAGTGTTCATTTATGGTTTGATTCAATGCTTGGATGTGCAGCTTAAAAGGCTGTGATTTGACTGGGGCGTAAGCTTTTAAAATGTCAGAATAGAGGAGATTTGTATTGCCGGCTAACCGAATGCTTTGCTGGTATTGCATCCTGAAATATAAGGTGTTGCTTAACCCCGGTTGTTTTGCGATATTTTCATCAAGGATTTTAACGTATATTTCATGCTGATTGATGAACAGCACAGATATTCCATCCGGAAGGCTGTGATTTTGGTTTGTTTCGTTATGGCGTATTTTACCTGATATTACATCATGGATGTTATTGAATACCACTGTGTCAATCAAAAACACGTCGGCGATGAGTGTGACAAAATCCTGGTTTTCGGGTTTGTCTTTGGCGTATTGCGTGACAAATTCCATGGTACGAATACAGAGCAGGTGCCTTTCTTCCTGTGATAGTTTGCTGCTTATTTCACGGGCAATTTTTAAGAACCTGACTGATTTGGCACTGAGTCCTTTTTGACCGGTTTTTCCGGCATACAACGCTAGGTAATTGTTAAAGACAGTGAGTGCGCTATCCATGTTTTTCTGTGGCAGCACTTCGAAAAGCATGGAAGTGATAAACTGCCTGGCTTGTTGAGAGGTGTTATTATCTCCCTGTGCAGCAAGGATGGCAAATAACTGCAATATGGCATCCTGCAATGGTTTTAACATTGGGGATTGATTTGATATGGTTTGCAAATATGTATAGGCTGGGTTTCTCTGGCGCGCATAATTCGTAACTGAAATATATTTGCTATTATTGGCTATGTGTTTAGTTTCACCACGTTGTTGTGTTTAAAGGTTTAGCTTTCCCGCCCTC
>JBNGDT010000253.1:0-2967 GCA_049975305.1 Bacteroidales bacterium
TGAACCCAGCCCCTGCATTTAGAGTAACCGGCACGTTGTAATCACAATGCGTCTGGTCAGGTCCGAGGTTTACAGAAGGAGCAGTAAAAACAGTAACCTGAATTGTATCAGTAGCTGTACACCCTTCAATGTCTGTTACAGTAACGCTGTAGAAGCCGGTGGTATTAATATCAATGGTTTGTGTTGTTTCTCCCGTTGACCAGTTGTAATTCATTCCACCTCCAGCATCCAATGTAACAGGAGTATCGTAATCACAAACTTCTATATCCGGTCCAAGATCAAGAATAGGTGTTGGGTTGACAGTGAGATGCATTGTATCTGTGGCGGTACATCCATAGGCATCTGTGATGGTAACACTGTAATCTCCTGTGGTATCAACATCAATGGTTTGTGTGGTTTCGCCTGTGTTCCAAACGTAATCAAAACCAGCACCTGCGTCCAGGGTGACAGGTACATCATAATCACAATGTGCCTGGTCCGGGCCAAGATCAACAGTTGGATCATGTACTGTTACAGTGACAGAGTCAGCATTGATAGCTGCACATAAAGGAGCAAAGAAAATATCATCAATGGCAAAATCATTTCCACTTGCAATGGTGTTTTGGTTTACGATACAAATATCTATTTCAGTGTTACTCCCCGAATTCCATGTTTCATAAAATTGATTCCATTCACAGGTTGTGGAAGTGGCAGGGAAAGGATCGCCCAATAAATTTCCATTGATGGTAAATTGTAAAATAGCCGGATTATCGGGATGAACACTGGTTAGCCAGGTTGAAAACACATAATCAAAATTTGGAATTACATCTACAGTTTGACACCAGACCTTTGTGTTTGCTACTTCAGTCCCATTCACAATCATCATGTTTTCATCACCTGTTGTGTGATCGCCGCATTCTGCAAAATTGCTATGATAATCATGTGGATTTGTGCCAATCATAAAATTGCCTTCAGGATACAGATCCGGGTTATAACTGTATTCGGAATCAAAATCATGATTCCCATCACTGAAATCCCAATTTTCGATTAAATTGCAACTGATGTCCCAGCCAGATACATAATAAGTTGTAGTGGTTGACGGTGAGGCCATGGGGTTTTGAAGTGTTGGATCATTCAAACCATCTGCAGGATTCCATTCATAGATCAAAGCTCCGTCTGCTTCCAGTTGAACAGAGTCTCCAAGGCATATATCGGTATCACTGGTTGAAATTTGAACATCGGGAATGGGGCAGACTTTAACAGTTACGTTAAAGGTATCAGAACAACCATTTGCATCAGTTCCAATCACGGCATAGGTTGTAGTTACATCAGGAGAAGCTACAACAGATTCTCCGGTTGTTTGTGATAATCCCGAAGCGGGGGACCAAGCGTATGTGTCAGCCCCAGAGGCAGTCAAAGTGACAGAATCCTCCGTGCAGATAAATGGATTTACCGGATCAACTGAAACATTGGGTTGGGGATTTTCAATGACATCAACGTTAAGAACCAGTGGTTCGCAATGAGGATATAAAGAGTCATAAATGACGACAGAATAAGGGCCGGAAGAAGGGGCAAAATAATCCTGGTTTGTTCCCACTATATTTCCGGTACTATCATGATCATCATACCATTCGAAGTTGTACGGGGGGACACCGGTAAATATATCAGCATGCAGTAATAATCCGCCTTCATAATCACAAAACTCAGTTGAATCCGGAGAAATGGCAGCATTTATGGTATCATAAAAATAAATTCTTACTGTATCGCAATAGGTCAGAGAATCTATACAGATTTCAGCTTCTGCATCACCGCAAACCCTGTAATCCACGTATTCCGGGAAATTATTATCGGGAATAACAAAGGGGTTAGGGCAATCTGTACATGAAAGGTATGATAAGTATGTTCCTCCACCGGTTAAATCTTCATATGTTACAGTTCCATCAATAGCCCCTTCAACGGTTATTTGCGAATAGCAATTTTCGGTTGCTACGTCTAATGCTGTAAATGAAGGTTCAGGAACGGAAGTAATAGAATAAGTATTATCGTTATTGCCGGGTTTACAAAATGTAAGGGTGTGTGGACCAACGCCGGTTAAGCACACCGGTTCGCCAACTTCCACAACTGGCCCACAATTAATCTGATAAAACATTGAACCACCGGGTACTGCTCCTGTTGCAATATCAAATATTATAGCAACAGCATCGGGATGCAATGTAATGCTAAATTCAATGCATCTGTCAACGCCTCCGTTCCCACAACAATATCCTTCTCTGATAACCGAAGGAGATTCCCATGTCATGTCTGGATCAGCTGATAAATCTGCTTCAAAATAAGGTACCACAGGATCACATACCCCTGATTGTGCGTGCAATGTATTTGAAGAAACCAAAGAAAATACGGAAAATACAGATAAACATGAGGCAATCACAAAAAACAGTTTGTTTGTTTTTTGGATAAAGCGGGTGATATTTTTTGTTGAAAAAAACATTTTATTTCAGTATCAGTTTTCTTTGTTCTTTATCTTTAAGTTAAGACGTAGTGGTGTTAAAAAAGGTTGCGTTTTACCATAACCAGAAGTGTTATTTTCAGATGAATAAAGAAAGATTTAAGATCTTATAAATTATTTTTAGTTAGTTATGTTGCTGTATTTTATGGGTAAAAGTTATTAACAATCGCTGTTAATAAAATATGACCATTACGCTAAACAAAATACAATTATCTCAAAACATGAATAGATAACCTGGTTACATCATACCTTTCATGGCTTCAACAACCGCTTCAGCACCTTCTCCGACCTCATGAGGTGATTGAGCCAGCATGTAGCAAGGTGTTGTAATCACTTTATTTTTTACATCAACGCTTATTTCTGTGGCTTCTTTGTTTTCATGTTTTCCACCCATATTTTCAATGGCCTGTGCTGTTTCAGTATCGTTTCCTATTGTGACTTTAGCCCTCAGCACTTTGGCTATAATCGTTGGTGCGATACAC
>JBNGDT010000254.1:0-2954 GCA_049975305.1 Bacteroidales bacterium
CCTCGAGGGCGGGAAAGCTAAACCTTTAAACACAACAACGTGGTGAAACTAAACAATTACAAATACATTTATCTGCGGACATCTGCCCAATCAGCGTTTATCAGCGTTCTATTAAATTTGTGAATAATTGAGGTTAAAGCAGTTTTTGTCATAAGCTTTGCGCCGTAATCCTTCGGGACAGGTTTTTGCTTCACCACAAAGCACCTGCCCAAAGGGTTGTTACCAACAGGTTGCGGACTGAAAAACTTAATTTGCTGCTAACACAGGGAATTTAGGAAAAGTATTGGAGGTGAAAAATAATGATGATTATTGAGATGATATGAACACATCATTCATCATCAACATCAACAATGATAAACACATCTTCATTAGGGGCTTTCATGAGATGTTGTTCCCTTGCAAATTTTTCGAGCATTTCAGGGCTGGAATTGAGTTGCTCAAGTTGTGTGCGGTAGGATTGAATTTCTTCACGAAAAAAATCCCTTTCTTCCTGTAAATCCCTGAGCCGGTTGACATCTTTTACCCTGTCAACGATGTTGTAGGTATCAAAGATGCCAATCCACAGCAAAAAAACCAGTAGAGTAAGGATGTATTTGTTCATCACAACCGGTTTAATGACATTCCATATACGTTGCATGTGTTCCATACAGTAGTAAAGATACAATCATTTTTTAATATCTCAAAAGAAAAGCTTTAAATTTTTTCTGCAATTTTCCGCACTTCGTCTAAGTATTGTTTTCGTGTTTTATCGTCAACATCAGCAACAGCATGGAAATACGTATGATTGAGAATTTCCATACCACAAAATTCAAAAATACATTTTTCAGTGATTTCAGTCAGGGCGTCACGTTGCTTTTCTGTATTGAAAAATTCAGTGGACCCTGTGGTGTTAAACAGCATAACCTTTTTATCGGACAACAGGGGAATGGCTTTGCCTTTTTCAGTGCGGTACGCAAATCCTTCAAGAAAAACCCTTTCAATGTATCCTTTTAATATGGCTGGCATACCAGACCACCAGACAGGGTACACAAAAGCTATGACATTCGCCCTTTTGATGTATTTTTGTTCCTCTGTTATCGCAGCGGGATATCTTTCATGTTCAATGCTTTCCAGGTCCTTTTTGCTCAACACCGGATTGAACTTCATGTTGTATAAATCACGAATAACAACTTCGTGATTGTTTTTATAAAAGGTTTCACCCAAAATGTCCCTTATGGCGGAATTGAAACTTGGTTCCTTGTAATTTGCGTAAACAATTAATGTGTTCATAAAATTTTTACTCCTTCGTTAATTTAAAATAAATACTTCACTATTATAACAAAAATAATAATCTCTTCATTAATAACAAAATCCCTGATGTGAAAGTTTTATTGATTAACGTTTTTTCAATGCTTTTAACATAACTTCAGCAGGATGGAGGGCATTAACACCAGTCCCGTCCTTGATATGGCAACGACATGAAGTTCCACTGGCAACAATAATCGTATTCGGCGTTGTTTTCCTGATTTCAGGAAACAGCACCATCTCACCGATTTTCATGGACAAATCGTAATGCTCTTTTTCGTAACCAAAACTACCTGCCATCCCGCAACATCCGCTTGGGATTTCTTCCACCTCATAGTTTTCAGGAAATGACAGTGTTTTCATTGTGGCTTCCGTTCCGGCTATCGCTTTCTGCTGACAATGGCCGTGAAATTTAATGTGCAGGTGATCACAGGTGAAATCATCTTTGGTGATTCTGCCGGCGTCAATCTCCCTGTCCACAAACTCTTCAAACATATAAGTATGCTGAGCCAGTTTCTTAGCTGCAGGCTTCAGATCATCTGCAGCCAGGTCCGGATACTCATCTCTGAAACCAAGTATGGCAGAAGGTTCAATGCCAACAAGCGGTGTTTCCTCAGACACAATGTCTTTCAGGTTGTGGATGTTTTTGTTAATGATTTTTTTGGCAGTGCGTATTAATCCCTTGCTCAACCATGTCCGTGCCGATTCTTTGGTTTTGGGAATGACCACTTCATAACCAAGCTGTGTAAAAAACCGGATGGCTGCAATGCCGATGTTCGTATCTAAGTAATTGGTGAATTCATCTTTCAGCACGTAGATTTTACCCCTTTTTTCATCGGGCTGCATGTTGTGAACATAGGTTGTCATCAGCTTACTTAAACGCTGTCCTGATAATTGTGGAATTTGCCGTTGGGGGGCAAAACGTATGATGTGCTTAATCCATGCACTTGTAAATTTGTTTTTGACAACAAAGTTGAATATCCCCGGTACTGTTGCTCCGAGCTTGTGAAACACGGGTAAAAAGGCAATCAATCGCGTGCGTAACGGGATGCCGTGGGCATCGTAATAATGCTGCAGAAATTCCATTTTCATTTTAGCCACATCCACACTGGAAGGACATTCTGATTTGCATGCCTTGCACATAAGGCAGTTATCCAGCACTTCATATAATTCCTTAGAATCAAAGGGATTATCATCCGTATTGTTTGTCAATATTTCACGCAGGCTGTTAGCGCGTGCCCGGGTACTGTTTTTTTCATCGCCGGTGGCCATAAATGAAGGACACATGGTGCCGCCCATAACCTGTTTTTTTCTGCAATCACCGCTGCCGTTGCATTTTTCGGCTGAACGCATAATGCCTCCCACATCAGAAAAATCAAACACTGTATTGATTTCCCGGGTTTGTTGTCCGGGTTTAAACCGTAGCTGCTCATTCATGGGAGGGGGGTCAGTAATTTTATGCGGATTGAAAATCCCATCGGGATCCCAAACGGATTTGATTTTTTTAAACACATCATACAAGGTAGCCCCAACCATAAGTGGTATAAATTCACTCCTGAGACGGCCGTTACCATGCTCCCCACTGAGTGAGCCGTTGTATTTTTTAACAAGTATGGCGGTTTCCATGGCGATGGTGTGATACATTTCCACATCAGCAGGGTCTTTTAGGT
>JBNGDT010000255.1:0-2895 GCA_049975305.1 Bacteroidales bacterium
TTATTAATTACCTGCATGGAACACCTCTCACCATAAAAGTTCTCCCTGACATGTATGATATCCTGATTGGCAAAGTAAGGATGAATCAGATTCTTGGTACACCGCTTATCCAGGTCAAAAAAGACATCATGCCAACATGGCAACTGCATACAAAACGGCTTATGGATATAGTGGTATCTTTTTTTGCGCTGATTTTACTTTCGCCAGTTTATCTGTTTATTGCTATCGGCGTAAAATTATCATCCAAAGGGCCTGTGATTTATACCCACGAACGCATAGGGAAAAACCAGAAACCTTTCAATATTTATAAGTTCCGGTCTATGTACACAGGCGCTGAAAAACACGGGCCATCACTGAGCAGTAAAGATGACAAAAGGGTAACTAAATTTGGGCGGTTTCTTAGGAAAACCCGGCTGGATGAATTACCCCAGTTTTATAATGTTATCAAAGGCAACATGTCACTGGTTGGACCAAGGCCGGAAAGGCAGTATTTTATTGATCAGATTGTAGAAAAAGCCCCTCACTACAGGATGTTACACAAAGTTAAACCGGGGATTACTTCCTGGGGACAAGTAAAATACGGCTATGCTGAAAATGTTGATCAAATGATAGAACGGCTTAAATATGACATCCTCTATATTGAAAACATTTCATTGGCTGTTGATTTCAAAATATTGATATATACCATCATTACTGTCCTTAAGAGCCGGGGTAAATAACTGATTTTACCGGCTGGCTTTTTATTATTTTATCCATCAAACGATGTACCGGATAAGTGTATAAATCAGATACCTTTATCATGTTGAGATGTGATCCAATTTTCCCGGATGCCAGAAATACATGTGCATATATCTCCTGGTGAGACAAAATATGAGCAGGATAACTGCTAAGGGATAACAGGGATAATAAGCCAAGACGGTATTTATGATTTACGGCATCCATGATATCTTTATCAGATGCATCTGAAGGTAATTCAACCAGTGGAAATTCATACAGGGAACGCCAAATGTCAGCATTGTTACGCTTTGTTAAAGCTATTTTGCCATCTTCCATGATTATGGCATAGTAAAAATGGCGGGGTATTTTTGATTTGCTTTTGGGTTTTACTGGTCGTATTTTCTGCACATTATTATCAAAAGCAAGGCATTTCTCCTTCAACGGGCAAGCCTCACATAAAGGGATTTTTTTGCATTGCATGGCACCAAATTCCATGATGGCCTGGTTAAATGTCGCCGGATGTTTATCATCAAATACAGCGTTGATTCCTGCTTTGATTTCCACATCGAAAGCTTTGCTGCCAAACAATGCAGAGACATCAAACAAACGCGAAATCACCCGGTTAACATTACCATCAATCACAGGAACAGGCAGGTCAAATGCAAAGGAAGCAATGGCAGCCGCTGTATATTCACCTACTCCTTTAATTTTCAGTAACAAATGATAACTTTCAGGCATTTTCCCATTGCAATGTTTTACAACATAACCGGCAGCTTGCAACATATTTTCGGCGCGCCTGTAGTAGCCCAGCCCCTGCCACAATTTAAGAAATTCATTTTTGTTGGCATGGGCAAGGCTTTCAACATCGGGATAACGCTTAAGTATCCGGGTATAGTAATGTAATCCTGTTGATATCTGGGTTTGTTGAAGGATAATCTCAGACAACCATATTTTATATGGATCTTTTGTTTGGCGCCATGGTAGATCACGTTTGTTTTCGGTGTACCAACCGATTAAAATCTTTGCAATTGAATTCATAGTGGCGCAAAGGTAAAGCAAAATACAATAATTTTAAAAATGAGTTTGTACATTAAAAAAATATACTATATTTGCATTCACTTAAAAGTCAATTATTAATCAAACATTAAAAAGAAAAATACAATGACTAAAGCAGACATCGTAAATGAAATTTCTGAAAACACAGGAATTGAAAAAGTGATTGTTCAACGTACAGTTGAGGAGTTCATGAAAAGTGTGAAAAAAGGCATGGTAAATGGTGACAATGTTTACCTCCGTGGATTTGGTAGTTTTATTATTAAACAACGTGCTGAAAAAACGGCACGCAACATTAGCAAAAACACCACGATAATAATCCCGGCTCATAAGGTGCCTGCATTCAAACCATCAAAAAGTTTTGTCAACGAGGTGAAAGAAAACAATTAATTTATCACAATAAATCATTCTTATTATGCCAAGTGGAAAGAAAAGAAAAAGACACAAGATATCTACTCATAAACGCAAAAAACGCTTGCGTAAAAACAGACATAAAAAAAGCTAGTCATTAAATTCCATATTTATAACCAAGGCTTTAGGTATCTTCTAAAGCTTTGGTTATTTTTAGGCAAATTTTTACTGTGAGCAAACAAAATACAGAAAATAATAATGATCTAATTGTTGATGTAACTCCATCAGGGATTCGTCTTGCTCTTCTGCAAAACAAAAAACTGACTGAACTTCAAAGTGAAGTAACCAACCACAGGTTTTCTGTTGGAGACATTTACCTCGGGAAAGTACGCAAAATTATGCCCGGCCTGAATGCCGCTTTTGTTGATGTCGGATATCATAAAGACGCATTTCTGCATTACCTTGATCTTGGCCCGAACTTCAACTCGCTAAAAAAATTTCATCATATACTTCTGACCCCAAAAGCCAAAAACCGGCCATCGAACAGGATAAAATTTGAGCCTGAAATAAACAAAAACGGCAGCATCTCTGATGTATTGAATAATGGGGAAAACATTGTTGTCCAGATTGCAAAAGAACCCATTTCACAAAAAGGGCCAAGGCTGACATCTGAAATAAGCATTGCGGGACGCAACCTGGTTTTAATGCCTTTTTCCAATAAAGTATCCATATCTCAAAAGATCACCTCTAATGCAGAGAAAAACCGGCTCACAC
>JBNGDT010000256.1:0-2861 GCA_049975305.1 Bacteroidales bacterium
GTATCATCTTTGCCTCTTTTGACATTTTTGCCTGGGTAGTGTTTTGTTCCACGTTGGCGAATGATAATGTTTCCTGCGTTGGCGTATTCCCCGCCAAATAATTTTACACCTAGCCGTTTGCTTTCTGATTCACGACCGTTTCTTGAACTTCCAGCTCCTTTTTTGTGTGCCATACGACAAATTTTATTTATGCAACAATATCTTTCACTTGTAATTCAGTGAATTGTTGCCTGTGTCCGTTTAATTTTTGATATCCTTTTCTTCTTTTCTTTTTAAAGACCAGCACTTTCTCGCCTTTTTGATGGGATAAAATTTCGGCTTTGATGTGCGCATCTTTTACATGTGGTTTCCCAACTTTATATTTTCCGTTGTTTTCTACAAGCAGGATTTTATCGAATTTCATTTCCTTGCCTTCTTCAGCATCAAGCCTATGGACAAAGAGTTTTGAATTGTTTTCAACCTTAAACTGTTGTCCTGATATTTCTACAATTGCGTACATTTTGAATGTTTTAAAAATTGCCTCAATAATGTTTTGGAGTGCAAAAGTATAGATTTATTTTTATTCCACAAAACATTTAAGGGGAATATTTTAATGTTGCAATATATTTGAGTTTGACTTGTGGTGTTTGAGATTTGTTTTTATTCAGTCAATGTAAATCTGATGCCTGATTTTATCCACCTTCTGGGCAATGTAATGTTTCCGAAATCCCTGATTTTATTGTTAAACATGTTATATGCACTTATATACACCAACAGTTTGTTAAATTTATAGCTAAGCCTTATGTCAGTGCGTGACCAGGGTTCATAAGCAAATTCTTTGTTCTCTTTTGTGTATGTGCCGTTTCTGTTGTTGAATGTAAATGCCCAAAAAATCTGAAAGTTTGTTCCCGGAACCTGATGGGACATTGAAAAGCCTGCCTGATGTTTCAGGTAATCCATGGCATACGCTGAAATCATGTCTGTTTCTGGTTTGTGCTTGTGCATCCAGGTATAATTACCCTGAATGGCAACTATCCAGGGATAAAGCAATGTTTGTTTGTCAACATTCGCTTCAAAGCTGAATTCATTGCCTGTGCTTATGAGTCGAGTATAGTTCTGCGTAGTGAATATAACATCGGATGGGCTTTTTACCCAGTCAATTATATTGTTACCCATCTGATAAAACAGTTGATTATGTAAGGCCACATTTCCAAATTTCCCATAAAACCCCGCTTCAACATTTGTAGCTTTCTCTGGCAAAAGATCAGGGTTTCCTATGTTGGAAGGTCCATTGTAATATAAATCAGTAAAAGAGGGAAGCCTCATGTTTTGGTTGATCCCGGCCCATAGTTTGATGTTGTCTTTAAAAGAATGCTCCAGGCGGGCCCCTACGTAATATTGATTTCCATATGTTTTTGTGTAATGCATCATGCCTGCAATGCTTGCAATGAAGCCGGCAAATTCAGGACTTTGCCATGACATATCTGTGTTAATGTGATCCCGGATGGCCTGATGGGTATATCGTATGTTTTCCTGGTGTTCATTTACAAATCGGGGTTCTCCAAGCATGTTGCTCATAATGAGTTCATGACTATGGTGAATTCCCGTCTTGAATTTTCCGAATTTAGTTCTGGAAAATGCAAATAACCGGTATCCGGAAACACGCGTTTTATGATAATTATGTCCAGAATAATAATTCCATGGTTCATAAACACCCTCCACGTATTTTGCTGTGTCTTTTCCATTGATGTAATATCCGTTTGAAAAACCATAAATGCTTTCCCTAAAAAGTTCAAATCTGTCTGAATGTTGTCTAAAATACATTGAAGCGTTTATGTTGATTTTCCCTGTTTTATTCAGGCTTGCACTCAGCAGTTCAGTTTTTGTTTTTTCATACTGTGTGGGATATTTATCAGAATAAAAACCCTGAGCACCAAATGCATTTTCAGTGAATCCCAGTTGAATGTCTGCCGAAAGCTTATGGGTAAAAAACAGGTTATTATGCATGTATGCAGTGTTTTGATTGAAATCCGTGTTATCTGAATGTCCATTGGATGAGCTGTGACAAATTGCCATGTGATGTTTTGATTTGCCGGTATTCACATCTGCAGAAGCACTCGCATCAAATAGACTGTGTTGTCCGCCGGCAACATGAATTTTGAAGGTATTACGTTGCGATATTAGATTTATGAAATTCAGTGATCCGCTGAATGCATTGGTTCCAAGTAGTTGCCCGGTAATTGGTGAATGTTTTTGTACTGTGCTGATGCTGATCAGGGGAAGGGGAAGGTTCAGATTATGATGTCCGGTTTGAGGATCATTGACGGGAATGCTGTTGAGGAGTATTTGTACTTGTTCCGGGCAACTGCCTCTCATGCTGATGTCTCCCTGAATACCATGAATGCCACGTTGACGAACACTGGTTCCGGGTAATGATGCAGCGATTTCACCTGTGTGTTGAGCAAATGTTGTTTCTGGGGTAGTATTTATTACGGGTACAGATGTGAGTTCCATAATTGAAGCGGGTTCTGAACTCACAATTTGAACTTCAGGTAAGGTATCTGCACTTATTGTTATCGTGTCATTATTGTAGTTCTGAGCTTGTGTCGGATATGAAATTAAAGAACAGGGAGCCAGCAACACACCAATGTGGATGATAAATCCCATTGAACGAAAAATGGCATAAGGTTTTCTGCTCCAGGTTTTGAAGAAGAAAACAAAATTGGTAAGTTTGTGTGAAGTTTGCATGGGGATTTAGGAATGTGTAAATATTAAAGTGTAAAAATAATGTAAATAGATGTTTGCTGCAATTAGTTGCAATAATAAATAAATGATTACTTAATGTTATACCTAAATTCATTTTTATAGCTAATTCCTGCTAT
>JBNGDT010000257.1:0-2855 GCA_049975305.1 Bacteroidales bacterium
GATATTGACCTGGCAATTCTCCTCCTGTGGCAGAATAGAATAAAAACAATAAGAGATACCTCATCATCACTGAAACAATCTGATTTTTAATGGTATATTCATTAGAATGAAATTAATTAAATTTTCCGCATATATGGCGTCATGTGGGGTTTCAAGGTACTTTCCTATCAACCCGTAGTAAAGATAAATAAAAGTTCTGACCTTTCAAATACCCTGCCTGACGGCAGGCAGGCGCATCCGCCCTCACGCGGAAAAAAGAAATAAAACGATGGCACGATGGGGTGAAGGAACAATAATGAGAAAGTTTGATGGTGTGATGGTGAGAGGGATAGATAAGTGAGAGATGATGGATACAAATTGAATTTTTGCGGCAAAACTATTATTATTCCATGTTGGCGTGTTTCGGGTTTTTCGGCAAAGCCTGACTACCACTCATATTTAACACCAAAATTCCTTTGAAATATTCCGTAGGTGTAGGTAGTAAGTTCAGGGATATAAACCAAATTAACGCCCGGCCGTAGTTCAATGAACAGGTGCAATTCAGTCCAGAGGGATTTTTTATTGCCTATCCTGAAATCCAGGCCAAGTGGAATGTAAGCCATGCAGCCAATATTCATTTTGTGGGTAAATCGTTCATTTTTTTGAACCACAGGCTCATGATATTGATACGTGTACACATAGGAACCGCTTTCAGAACTACTACTCACAAATTTATTTCGTTCATATGAAATAGTGGAATATGCATTGATGGAAAAACCTGCAGAGATGCCTGCCCCGACATAAAAAGAAAACCGTTTTGCAGGATCGCTGCGATAAATAAAGTTGGCATCCAGACGAATTTGTTCAGAATAATAATACATGTCGTAGCGATGTTGTGTTACCGAATCCAAATAAACAACATTGTCAGTCGTTTCAGAGCTCAGCGTATCGTATGGCTCAGAGCTTTCATGCCTGATATTCAAACTTTTTAACATTGACTTATGATAACTCAATCCTAGATTCAACCGGGGTTTAGCAACGTGTTTTTTGCCATAATCCGGAAAATCAAATCCAAGATTAAAAACTAAGGCACGAGTGACATCATTGTTAAAAAAATAATTGTTCACATTATTGTAATCAGGCAAGGCGTATATATCGCTTATCAATGCAGAATTGGGAGCAAGTTTCTCGAACCCCACCAGCGTAGCTCGTGTCAACTTTTCCGGATACACACCGGCAGAAACGGAAAAATTGCTGACATGAAAACGAAATTCACGCTCATCCATTTCTGCATTATCCGTTGTGTCCTGTGAAAAACCATGTGCAATCAAACAGGTTACTAATACGGCGGTAATAAAATGATGTTTTTTCATAATACATTGTTTATCACACCCTAAAATTACAAAATAAAATTCAATATGTAAAACGTTCTTCGAACAAATGCTTACATTTGTTGCTGTAAGAATACAGAACAGACACTATGGATTTTTCAACACTGAATTTAAGCAATGAACTGCAGGAAGCTGTTTCGTTTATGGGATTTACCAAAACCACCCCTATCCAGGAGCTTGCCATTCCAATGATTATGAAAGGGAAGGATATGATAGCAAGCGCCCAGACGGGAACAGGAAAAACCGCTGCTTTTGTGTTGCCATTGCTTGACATGATAAACAAAAACAACACACACACAAAAGTAAAAGCGCTGATTGTTGTACCTACGCGGGAACTCGCATTACAAATAGACCGTGACATACAAGGTATTTCCTATTTTTTACCGGTAACTTCCCTGCCTGTTTACGGGGGTGGTGACGGATCGGAATGGAACCAGGAACGCAAAGCCCTGACCGAAGGTGTTGACATTGTGATTGCAACTCCCGGTAAATTGCTGACTCACATCAAACTTGGCTATGTTGATTTCAGCAAACTGCAATATTATATTTTGGATGAAGCAGACAAGATGCTGGATATGGGCTTTTATGATGATATCATGCGCATAACCAATCAGTTGCCAAAAAAGCGGCAAACCATGATGTTCAGCGCTACCATGCCTCCAAAGATCAAACAAATGGCACAACAACTTCTGAATAACCCGGAAGAAATCAACATCAATTTATCCAAACCTGCAGAAGGTGTTTTGCAAGCTGCATACCCCGTTCATGACCAAGATAAAATCCAACTCATTACTCACTTGTTGAAAGACAAGCTGGATTATAAACGCATACTGATTTTTACAGCCACAAAAGCCCAGGTCAATGAGATTGTAAGATCTTTGAACAAAAAAGGGATGAACGCACATGGTATATCGTCAGATTTTTCACAGAGCGAACGGCAGGATATACTGAACCGCTTTAAAGCTGCACGCATCCGCATTTTGGTAGCCACTGACGTGTTAAGCCGCGGCATAGACATCAAGAACATAGACATTATCATCAATTATGAAGTTCCCAGGGATGCTGAAGATTATGTTCACCGTGTTGGCAGAACGGCAAGGGCAGAACAAACAGGCATTGCTTTAACGCTGGTCAACCCAAGCCAGATGGGAGACTTTGAAAAAATAGAAAAACTGATAGAACAAACAGTCAGGAAGCAGAAACTGCCTTTTGCCCCGGATAAAACACCGGCATGGAATGTAACACAAAAGCACCGGCATCACGGGAAACCGGGACACAAGTCATTTCGTCATAAAAAGAAAAAACCGGGACGGAAATAAAAAACGCCCCGGTTTTCGGAGCGTTTCCGGGGCCTTATTTTACTTCAGGTTTCTGATCCTTGAATATGGGTGGTTTGACCACTTCGGCTTCAAGTTTTTTCTTACGTACACCAATAAATATTTTAGTTCCTTCTTTCCAGTATCCCCGTTTCAAATAGGCCAATCC
>JBNGDT010000258.1:0-2812 GCA_049975305.1 Bacteroidales bacterium
AAATATCGCATTTATACGAGCTTAAAAAAAAGAGGGGTTTTTAGACTGGACTCATTTTTTAAAACTGCTTATCCACAACAAGCAAGTCATTTAACAATGTCATTAAACAAACATCACATCTTTTCCGGCATCTGAATGCCGAGATACGACATCATAAGCTTCAGAGTTTCACCTATATGGTGAGCCAGCATCAACCTGAACTGTAGGAGGTTTCCATTTTCTGCTTTCAGGATGGAATATTCATGATAATACTGGTTAAATTCCTTAGCCAGTTCGAAAGCATAATTGGCAACAAGACCGGGGTCCATTTCATCGGCAGCATCTTTCAGTACCATGTTGTATTGATACATGTGCTTAATAAGCTCAAGTTCTCTGTCATTTGCCCTAATGTCTTCTGATATAAGATTAGGAACACGGATATTCATTCCGGCAGCTTTTCGGACAACAGAACATATCCTGGCATAAGTATATTGAATGAACGGACCCGTATGTCCGTTAAAATCAACCGATTCTTCAGGGTTGAACACCATATTTTTACGGGGGTCAATTTTTAGGATAAAATATTTAAGTGCTCCCATGGCGATGGTTTCATAAACCTCATTTTTTTGTTCATCAGTCAAATCGCCGAGTTTACCCAACTCCAATGACATGGCTTTGCTGGTTTGAAACATTTTATACATCAGGTCATCAGCGTCCACCACTTTGCCTTCACGGGATTTCATTTTGCCTTCAGGCAATTCCACCATTCCGTAAGACATATGCTCAATTTTATCCGCCCAGTCGTATCCCAGTTTTTTGAGCAAAATTTTCAATACCTGGAAATGGTAATTTTGTTCATTTCCAACCACATAAATATGCTTATCCGGATTGTACTTTTCAAACCTTTCTACGGCAGTACCAATGTCCTGCGTCATATACACCGATGTACCGTCAGAGCGGATAAGGATTTTTTCATCAAGTCCTTCATCCCTGAGGTCTGCCCAAACAGAATGATCGTCTTTTTCGTAAAATATACCATCTTCAAGGCCTTTGAGCACAATGCTTCTTCCCTTTTTGTATGTTTCTGATTCGTAATTTACCTGATCAAATTCAATGCCCATTCGCTGATAGGTTGTATCAAAACCCTTATAAACCCAGTTGTTCATTTTCTCCCATAATGCTACCACTTCCACATCGCCTTCCTCCCATTTTTTAAGTAAGGCACGGGCATTTTGCATGCTAGGCGCTTGTTTTTTCGCTTCTTCTTCGCTTAGTCCTTCTTTTTTCAGCTTGTCAATTTCCGATTTGTATGTATTTTCAAATTTCACATAAAGCTCCCCCACATACTTATCCCCTTTCAAACCGGATTTTTCGGGACTACCATCAGGATCAAAATCCAGGTAGGCCTGCATGGATTTACAGATATGAATGCCCCTGTCGTTGATAAGGTTTACCCTGATTACATCATGTCCATTTGCTTTCATTATCCGGGACATGGCATCACCGATGAGATTATTACGGATATGTCCCAAATGCAAAGGCTTATTGGTGTTAGGTGAAGAATACTCAATCATAATTTTTATCTTATTCTCCGGAACCAGGGCCTTTTGTATCGCATGTGAATGGCTGTTGAGTTGTTGCAACCAAAATTCGGAAGAAAAACTCAGGTTCAAAAAACCCTTTATCACATGATAAGATGAAATCTCAGGGAACACATTTTTGAGGTAAACACCGATATCATTAGCTGTATTCTCAGGTTTTTTACGGCTGTATTTCACAAGGGGAAAAACCACAATAGTAAGGTCAGCAGAAAATTCACTTTTTGTGCGCTGAACCTGTATAATACCCGGAGGAACAGTGGCTCCGTAGATATCTTTTACTGCTTTTGCGGTAGCTTTTTTTAAGCTTTTCCTCATAATTCATCAATTTTAGACCGGCAAAAGTAACTGATAACATTTATAATGTTACTGATTAAACTCATTTTTGTAGATTTTTTTTGCATAATATTTACAATAGGCTGTCAGCCCGCATTTGCTGCACTTAGGAGTTCGTGCCATACACACATACCGCCCATGCAATATCAACCAGTGATGCGCATCGGGCAACTTGTTTTCAGGGATGTATTTTAACAATTGTTTTTCCGTTTGCAGCGGTGTTTTTGCATTTGTACTAAGACCAATTCGCTCTGCTACCCTGAAAACATGTGTATCAACTGCCATGGCAGGCTTCTTAAATGCCACAGACATAATGACATTGGCGGTTTTCCTGCCCACGCCGGGTAAGCTTTGCAATGCTTTTGAGTCATCAGGGACTTTCCCATGAAAATCCTTTACCAGTTTTTCAGACATCCGTTTGAGATATTTAGTCTTGCTGTTGGGATAAGAACATGATTTTACATACGCATAAATTTGCTTTTCAGTGGCTTTTGCCATGGATGCTGCATCTGGAAAAGCACCTAACAAGGGTGGTGTAATAATGTTTACCCGCTTATCGGTACATTGTGCCGATAAAATCACAGCCACAAGCAGTCCAAAAGGGTCATGATACACCAGTTCGGTATCCACCACCGGCATTTCCTTTGCAAACCATTCAAATACTTTAGCGTATCTTTCTTTTTTTGTCATATCCTGATATTCATTGCATTACAAAAACCATTCTGTTTATAAAAATGCGTTGCAAATATAATAGATATCCCGACAACCAGTTCATTTATTATCTAACCTGAATTTTACAGTATGACAGACGGTTTTTTGGATTTCAAAAAAAATCACACTTTTACAATAGGGCATCTCTAAAAACCTCTGTTAATATATTTTGTTGATTGTTAATAACT
>JBNGDT010000259.1:0-2776 GCA_049975305.1 Bacteroidales bacterium
TGTACATTTGTTGTTGCATTGGAATGATAAACTTGCTTCATTTTGTATTTTTTTAAGGTTAATAATTACAAAGCAAGTTATTTTTTTCCAATTTTAGCTTTCCCGCCCTCGAGGGCGGGAAAGCTAAACCTTTAAACACAACAACGTGGTGAAACTAAACACATAATGATAAAATCATGTGGTTTATGGTACTAAGGTAATCAAAATTGGTTTGTATTCAAAATAATTTTGATAAAATCACAAAACAAACCATACCTTGCTTGTGATAAACAGCCATTGTAAATCAGTTTTCGTTCCTGAAAAAGGAGGGAGCTGCAAAAAAGATAACTTTAGCTTGTAACTAATGTCATGTATAAAGTTCATGAACTTGTCCCCGACATTCGCCAGGCAAGCGGTGTAATGCAGTGAAGACGGGCAAATTCCCGATACAAATTTCTACGTCGGACTCCTGCCTTCAGGCTTCCGGCAAATCAGCAAGTAGGTTAAACTATCACAACGCCCATGTGTTTAGTTAATATTCGTTGGTGTTAAATGATCATGTAAACAAAGTAATGATATCTTTGCAAGATGTAAAGGTGAAAAAATATTTTTGTTGTTTGATGGTTGTGAAATTTTATGTATTTTATACCGATAATCAAAATAATCATCAATAATAATATTGAATATTACACGTTAGAACCTAACTTGGTATTACATGGTCATTTGAGATAGAAAAACAAAATTGTGGAAAGATCAAAAAGAAAGCTTATGAAAACGATGAAAAACGCATCTGATTATTTACAGTGGTTACATGAAAATGAGTTAAAAGTTGCGATATTGCATTCAGGAGGGCCTGCTCCCGGAAGTAACAGGGTGCTTGCCGGTGCTGCAAAACAATTTCTGGATAAAAACATTCCCGTGGTGGGGTTTATCAATGGGTTTGAGTTTTTACAGAGCTTAAAGGCAGAAGACTTGGAACAAGGAAAGCATTATGTGGAAATTGACAACTATCTGATATCCCAGACGCTGGATTACAAAGCCTTTTTTCTGAGAACGTCGAGGGCAAACCCGGGGAAATACATTACCAATCCACAAGACCTGAAAGACCCTGAAAAAATCGAAAGAATAAACCGTATTCTGGACAATTTTGAAAAAATGCGTGTCGGGGTGCTCATCACAATAGGAGGAGATGACACCTTGAAAACTGCCAACTATATTTATAATGTAGCCAAAGCACGTAAATCCATACATCCTGCATTGTTTTTTGATGGAGCTATAGTACATGTGCCAAAAACCATTGATAACGATTACTCAGGAATTGCATGGACTTTTGGTTTTTTTACAGCAGCAGGTGCAGCAGGAGAAATGGTCAGGGGCTTGTATGATGATGCCAAAGCAACCAGTTGTTACCATGTGGTGGAGATGATGGGCAGGAAATCAGGCTGGTACACTGCCGCAGCAAGCATTTATGGCAGGGGAACAAAAGCAATTATACCCGAGGATTATCAGGATAAACCATTTTTGCTTGAGAAACTTACCGAAGAACTGGTTGACATAGTCGTTAAAAGAGAAGAAATGGGGAAAGATTACGGAGTGTTTTGTGTGTCTGAAGGTATTGCCGAATTGCTAAGTAATGAAGAAATTGCAAAGATTGAAAGGGACAGGCATGGAAACCTGAGGCTTGCCGAAGCTAAAATAGGTGAAAAAATAGCCAAATCTGTTCAGGCGTTGTATGCTGAAAAAACACAGGGACGAAAAAAATTCAAATCCCAGATTGTTGGATATGAAACGCGACAGATACCACCCAGACTTTACGATGTATTGCTCACATCCCAATTGGGAGTAGGCGCATTCCGCCTTATCGAACAGGGAAAATTTGGTCACATGGTTACCGTAAAAGACAACCTGGAAATTGATAGTATTCCGTTTAAGGCACTTGTTGATCCCAATACCTTACTAGTGAAAAACAGGCAAATTGATACAAATGGCGATTTTTATAAATTGTTACGCTCGCTTGAAGAGCGTTTTGATGAAGACGATGAATGATATGTACTTCAAAACACAATGTGGCTGCCTTTAAAATGAAAAGCAGCCCCGTTTTTATGTGGTGTTTTGGGGTATTATTGATTGTATCTTGCTTCGATTTTATTCCAATTAATCAATTCAAAGAAATTTTCAATGTAATCAGGACGTTTGTTTTGTACATCCAGGTAATAAGCATGTTCCCAAACATCGCAGGTAAGCAGAGGTGTATGTCCTTCTGTCATGGGGTTTTCAGCGTTTTGTCCCTGTATAATCTCCAGCTTTCCAGCTTTGTTCTTTACCAACCATGCCCAGCCGGAACCAAATAAAGTGGCGGCTTTTTTTGAAAATTCATCTTTGAAATTCTCAAAACTTCCCCACTGTTGATTGATGGCATCTGCAATTTTCCATGATGGTGTTCCGCCTCCATCCGGGGATAAACTTTCCCAGTAAAATTGATGATTCCATGCCTGTGCAGCGTTGTTAAAAGTTCCGCCGTCGGATTTTACAACGATATCTTCAAGGCTCATGTTTTCGTATTCGGTACCTTTAATCAATTCGTTCAGTTTGTTTACATACGTCTGATGATGCTTGCCGTAATGGAAATTTAGTGTTTGTTCTGATATTTTTGGTTCCAGTGCATCTTTTGCATAAGGTAAATCCGGTAATGTAAAAGCCATAATATTTTATTTTTGGTTCGTTTATTAAACAGATAAACTTAGGTTTTGTTTTTTTGTTTTGTGAAAATAGTATTTATTTTATCAAATCTTTGATC
>JBNGDT010000260.1:0-2774 GCA_049975305.1 Bacteroidales bacterium
GTATGAAACAATTACAAATTCAGATGGAAAATACAGCATTGAACTCCCGACAGCTACTCATCAGGGCGTACAGGTAGAAATTCAGGCTGTATCCTTTGAAGCTCAGCAAACTCAGGCTGATAATTCATACAGGGATAGAGTGTATAAACATACAGGCAGTACAGCAATTTTACAAGATGGCGAAATCGTTTATCAGGATATCAATTACGTTTACTGATAAAAAACCCAAAACATAATGTTTTAAAATTAAAAAGCCGGCTTCAGTGAAGCCGGCTTTTTTGATACATGAATTTTTGTACCAGGTTTGAACAAATATCAACCCAGGTAAGGTTTCAGCAATTTGCTCCGTGAAGTATGCCTTAGCCGTCGGATGGCTTTTTCTTTGATTTGCCGGACACGTTCCCTGGTAAGTGAGAATTCTTGTCCTATTTCTTCCAGTGTCTTTTCCTGGCAATTGATGCCAAAGAAATAACGCACAATGTCCCGCTCTCTGTCAGTGAGGGTAGCCAGTGCCCGTTCCACTTCGCGGCTGAGTGACTCACCAATGAGGCTGTTATCCGCACTTGGAGAATCTGTATTTTCCAATACATCCAGTAAGGAGTTTTCTTCATCGGCAACAAAAGGCGCATCAACCGATACATGACGTCCGGAAACCCTTAAGGTGTCGGATACTTTTTCTGACGGCAGGTCCAGTTCTTTTCCCAGTTCTTCAGAAGTGGGTTTACGTTCATGTTCCTGTTCAAATCTTGCAAAAGCTTTGTTAATCTTGTTCAATGAACCAACCTGGTTTAAGGGTAAGCGAACAATACGTGATTGTTCGGCCAATGCTTGAAGAATACTTTGCCGTATCCACCAGACAGCATAAGAGATGAATTTAAATCCGCGTGTTTCATCAAATTTTTCCGCTGCCCGTATTAACCCCAGGTTGCCTTCATTGATAAGGTCAGGTAAACTTAAGCCCTGGTTTTGATACTGTTTGGCCACAGACACAACAAATCGAAGGTTTGCACGTGTGAGTTTTTCCAGTGCCAATTGATCGCCTTGCTTAATACGTTGCGCCAGTTCAACTTCTTCCTCAACGGTGATCAGTTCTTCCCTGCCTATTTCCTGTAAATACTTGTCAAGTGAAGCACTTTCCCGATTGGTAATCGATTTTGTGATTTTTAGTTGTCTCATAAATTTTGTTGCATTTTGTTAAAAAAATGTCCTGCCTATTAAATACGTAGCTTTTTCAAAAAGGTTGTAAAGGTACATGAATATTTCATACAAATTTTTAAAATAAATTTAAAATTCAGTGCTTATGTATATTTTTTGTCTAAAGACATGCCTACACACCACACAACTCATCATAAATAAAAGCTATAATAAGCAATATTTCCATTGGGATATACACCTTCAATCAGGATTTTTCTGCCTTTGTTGTTTTCAATTACCTTTTTCAAATCTTCTGTATTTTTAACCGGTATGTTGTTTATGCTTGTGATGATAAAACCTTTGCCAACGCCGTTATCTCTTAATTTTCCTGGATACATTTCAGTGATTTTTATACCGTATCTAAGCCTTAACTGACGTTTTTCTTCCAATGATACGTTCTCAAATTCGCCTCCCAGAACCTTGATTTTTGTGCTGCTGACAAGTTCAGTATTGCCGTATTTGTTTTTTAAAGTTAACTTCTTGGTTAATTCTTTACCGTCCCGTAAAACAGAAACATTGACTTTATCACCGGGTCTATATTTGCTGATTTGTTCCATAAACTGACTAACGGAATTGATTTTTACTCCGTTGAATTTTTTAATGATATCCCCCGCTTTGATATCAGCTTCATCGGCAGCGCCATCTTTAGAAATTTCATAAATCAGAACACCGTTGGTGGTGTTCAGGTTAAATTTTTCAGCAACATCCGCATCTATATCTACCAGGGTTGCACCTATATAAGCCCTTTGCACATTGCCATATTCAATGAGGTCTGCCACAATTTTTCTGACAATATTTACGGGGATGGCAAATGAATATCCGACAAATGAACCTGTTTTACTTGCGATTGCAGTGTTAATCCCGATCAGTTCCCCATTCTGATTAACAAGCGCACCTCCGCTGTTGCCAGGATTTACTGCTGCATCTGTCTGAATGAAAGATTCAATGCTGTATTTATCGGAAAAGATGTTAATGTTTCTTGCCTTTGCCGAAACAATGCCAGCTGTTACTGTGGATGTCAGGTTGAAAGGATTACCTACCGCCAGCACCCATTCACCCACGTTCACTGCATCGCTGTTGCCATAAAGTATGGGGGTCAATTCTGTTTCATCAATTTTTAACAAAGCAATGTCAGTAGTTGCATCGGTTCCGATGATTTCTGCTTCAAAACTTCTACGGTCGTTGAGTACAACTTTAATTTTTTCCGATTGTTCAATAACATGGCGGTTGGTAACAATGTACCCGTTGGATGAAATGATTACACCCGATCCGGAAGTTTGGACCTGCCTGTATCCACCAGGTCTTGATCCAAAAAAGAAATCATACAGGCTGTATTGTTCCTGGTTATAATAGGAAGTAATATGAACAACCGCCGGTAAACTTGCCTCTGCTGCTTTAGTAAAATCAACATTTCCTGATGATAAATTGGGTCCCCCTGCGGTCTTTACGAAACTGTTTTCCAAACTGGTTTCATACGTTTTAATAAGATCATGTTGTTTGGTATCAGTGATTTTATCATCATCCACAACATAATAAAAGATCATAAAACTAAATATGCCTCCAAATATTCCGGCCAGAAT
>JBNGDT010000261.1:0-2763 GCA_049975305.1 Bacteroidales bacterium
CCCTACAGGATAACTCCCATGTTCATGTCCTCTATAACGGCATAGAACCACATCCGAACATAAAACATCCATCTTCTGACCGGGATAAAATTGTGTTTGGCAATGCCTCCCGTTTTGTTCGGCAAAAAGGATTGCACTATCTGCTGGACATGGCTTGCATCCTGAAAAAATCAAGAACGGATTTTGTGGTGCGCATCGCCGGTACCGGCCCGTTGGAAAAGTCATTAAAGGAAAAAGCTTTATCATTGGATGTGCATGATGTGGTGGAATTCACTGGTTTTGTTGATGATATCCCTGCATTCATGGCCGGTATTGATGTGTATGTATGTACATCGCTATTTGAAGGTTTTGGTTTCTCCATTGCCGAGGCCATGCACGCCGGAAAACCCGTTATCGGATTTGATGTCAGCAGCAATCCGGAACTTGTGTCAGACCAAAAAACAGGCTACCTGGTACCAGCTTTTGATGTACACCAACTGACAAATAAAGCCCTTGTCCTGGTGGAAAACAAGGAATTAAGGCAAAAACTTGGCGATGAAGGGCAGCGTGTAGCGCTGGAGAAATTCAACAAAAACCATCAACATGAAAAATTTTGTGAGCTAATTCAGTCCTTTCGTGAAATTAAAATTCGATGATGGTTGAATTTGCTGCGATTTATACAAGCGTTTTTGTATGGTTTTTATTTTGTTTGAAGATGGCTTAATGAAACTCAAATCAATCAAAAATCGATAAAACCCCGCTTGTTTCAACTTGTCGTAATATTGCGTCAAGCTCACAGGATTTTCCGGAATAACATAGCTGATGCCCTCTTTTTTACGATACAAAAATTGCTCGCCAGTCCGTTCAGTAAATCGGTCCCCTGTTTTTACAGGCATTCTTGAGATAAACAAATGCGGATGAAAATACACCGGAATTATTCCATCCCTGTCTTTCCCCTGTTTTAGGTTATCAAAATCATTTTCCAGGGGACGAATGTAATTATGTACACCTTGTTCTGTCAAGGCCAAAATGGCAACATCACTGAAGGTATATACATTTTCGGTAGCAATAAATCCTGCATTTTCAGGGCATAGCAATTTTTGAGAAAGGTGATTGATGGCAACCTGTTTTATCCCTGCCTGGGACATCTTTTCTGTAAGCATCCGGAAATAATCCTGTTTGTTCTCAGGAATAAATTTCGGCAACTCAATGGCTATTTTATCTTTGAATTTTTGGATAAGGCCGGTTTGGGGATCAAATTTCTCCCACGCTTTGGCGGGCATTTCAAGCAATAGCAAATCAATGTTACGCAAATCTACTTTTGGCAACCATGCCAACTGATCAATGCGAACGATAATTTCAGGTTTTGTTTTTTTGGGGGTTTGCCTGCATTGCAATTGCTTTTTGATATTCGCTTTGTTTCCGGCCGGCATATCTTTCTTTATGCCTGGTAACTTCCCCTCAAATTTAGTCGGGAATTTTTTTTCCGGTATGTTGGCCAGATATACGGCATCTCCTGTTGTCACTTGCTCGGGAGGATTAAAAATACGAAATGTGTTCCCTGTGTTTTCCAGTTTTTTTATTTTAAAACTAATGTGTTCACTTTTGGTTGGATTAACAATGCGCAGGCGGTAATTGTTTGCAATTTCCGTATCGCTTTTAAACTCAAAATATGTTGATGTGGAAACAATTACGTTCCCTATAAATTTACCTGTTGCCGGTGCATCTGAGATAGCATTGCTGATGTTTTGGCCCAGAAAATACGTTGTTTTCTCCCGTCCCAGGTCAAAGTCAAGCAAAGTTTTGGCTTCCGGGATTCTGTTGTGATCATCAATAGCCATGCGGTATGCGCGTCCTACCCTGTACACATATTCTGCGGGCTTCATCCGGCCTTCCACTTTGAGTGATTTTATACCCATTTTAGATAATTCAGGGATAAAATCTATGGCATGATTGTCTTTCAGCGAAAACAAAAACCCGGAATTTTTGCCATGATAAATGCGGCGACAGGCCTGTTTACACTGCCCCCTGTTGGCACTCATGCCTCCCATGTAAGAACTGAACAAACACATACCGGAAAAACCGTAACACAACGCTCCATGTACAAAGACCTCCGGATCTGCTCCCCGTTTTTTTGCAAGATTATTAAGTTCATCAAGGCTAAGTTCCCTCGCCATGATCACACGTTTAATGCCGTTTTGCTTTGCATGCAAAGTACCGGTACTGTTATGATTTCCCATTTGCGTGGATGCATGCAACTCGAATTGAGGGAAAAACTTTTTCACAATATACCATACAGCCCAGTCCTGGATAATCAGTGCATCAGGCTTTGTTTGCTGCAACTGAAACATCAGATTGAGCAAATCATCCAATTCCTCATTTTTAATGACGGTATTGACTGTAATGTAAACAGATATATTGTTATCATGGGCGTGATTTACCAGGGCTTTCAATTGTGCCGGGGTAAAATTGACCGCCCGCTCGCGTGCATTAAATTGTTTTGCCCCCAAGTAAACTGCATCCGCACCTGCTTCTGCAGCAGCAAAAAATGACTCTGTATCCCCCACAGGCAATAAAAGTTCAGGTATATGTAAATAATCTTCAGCCATTCAGTGCAAAGTTAGAAAAAAGATGGGGTTAAAATCAGTTTATAACGGAGAAAACTAAACTCAACCGGTACATAAAACACGTATTTTTAGCAATTTTTTTACATTTATATATATTTTTTTATTATATGATTACTTAATGTTATACCTAAATTCATTTTTATAGCTAATTCCTGCT
>JBNGDT010000262.1:0-2744 GCA_049975305.1 Bacteroidales bacterium
ATAGCAGGAATTAGCTATAAAAATGAATTTAGGTATAACATTAAGTAATCATTATCTTTTTTTATTTTTACCGGACAGTAATGTTTTAAAAATATCTTTTCTTTTAATTCAAAATTCCAAAACCTGTCTTTGTTTCTTGTCTGTTCCTGAATCGGAAAGGTGGAATAATAAATGGTAAATTGTTTGAATTTGGAATATTGGCATTTATTTTGGATTTCGAGCTTACCCTGCCCGGCGACAGATGGGTTAGCGTCTTTGCGATAACAGGCGGTAACAATTATATGGTCTGAATAGTTACAAATCAGGTATAAATTCATTACCTTTGTTAAAATTTAATACAGGCCTGATGCGAATTGGATTTGACGCAAAACGTGCATTTTATAACAACAGCGGACTGGGAAATTACAGCAGGGATACCATTTTATCGCTCCATCACTATTTTCCTGAACACGACTATTTTTTATACACACCCAACAAACGAAATCCCATCTCTTTTTTGCCCGGAGGTAAAAATATCCATATAGTTAAACCCACCGGGTTTAATAAGCTTTCGCAGTCCTACTGGCGCAGTATCAGTCTGGGGAAACAATTGCACAAAGATAAACTTGATATTTATCACGGACTCAGCAATGAACTTCCTGCCAACATTATTCAGGCCGAAATTAAAAAGGTAGTCAGCATTCATGACCTGATCTTTCTCCGTTACCCGGAATTGTACAATTCTGTGGACAGGGATATTTACCAGCAAAAGTTTTTTGAAGCCAGTCTGGCTGCTGACAAGATCATTGCCATGTCTCACCAGACAAAAGAAGACCTGATTTCCTTTTTTCACACCAGGGCAGACGACATTGAAGTGATACACCAGGGATGTAATCCTATTTTCTACGACAAGGTGCCGCCACAAAAGAGAGCGAATATATTAAAAAAATACAATCTTCCCGACACCTATATTCTCAGTGTAGGGACACTGGAAAAACGCAAAAATGCCTTAAAAATACTGGAAGGACTAACTGCCAATAAGATAGATTATCCCCTTGTTTTTGTTGGTAAACCCACCACTTATTATAAAGATATTTATCATTACGTTAAACACCATGGTATGGAAAACAGGGTGTATTTTCTGCACGACATACCTAACGGGGATCTTCCTGCCATTTACCAGGCAGCATCTGTGTTTATTTATCCTTCCATTTTTGAGGGCTTTGGTATTCCCATTCTTGAAGCGATGAATTCCGGCACACCGGTTATAACCAATAAATATGGTTGTTTTGTCGAGGCCGGTGGAGACGCTGCCATATACATAAATCCAAATTATTCCGAAGAAATCGGGGAAGCTGTAAATCAGGTTCTCAACGATAAGCAAAAATCCCGTGAGATGACAGAAAAAGGGTACAAACAAGTTGAAAAATTCAGGCAGGATATAATCACCGCCAAACTCATGGACCTTTATAAATCATTGCTACAATAATAGTGCGATATGAACAAACAAGATATAAAAGCTTGCCTGACAACCCTGCATAATGGAGGAATTATTCTGTATCCAACTGATACCATCTGGGGTATTGGTTGCGACGCCACAAATCCTGACGCTGTGGATAAACTGTATAACATCAAAGAACGAGATAAACACAAACCCATGATCATTTTACTGGACACTATCAACAGGATCATGTCATACGTTGATAAACCGCCGGAAGTCGCTCTTGATGTCATAGAGTTAAGCAATCAACCTATAACCGTGGTATTTGACAAAGCAAAAAACCTGCCAGAAACCCTGATAGGTCAGGATGGAAGCATCGCCATACGGGTTGTCAAAAAGAAATCCCTTGTTGAACTTATCAGGCGCTTTAAAAGGCCATTAGTATCTACTTCTGCTAATGTTGCAGGCGAATCTCCGGCTTTGAGTTTTAAGGATATCCCTGATAAGCTAAAAACAAGGGTTGATTATGTTTGTAAATCTCACAGAAATGATTCAGGGCAAAAGATTTCTACTGTCATCAGAATAAAACAAGATGGTGAAATTATTTTTTTAAGGCAATAGGCTAATCAAAATTATTATTTGTAATTTTAGGCTATGAACATTCATTTTCTGAGATCGGTAACCCCCAGGTGGGTCATTTTTGCCATTGACCTGTGTATTTGCCTGTTTTCTATCGTCTTTGCGTATTATCTCAGGTTCAATTTTGACATCCCGCAAGCCAACGTTAAGGTGCTCAGCATTATCATTCCTTTGGTATTGTTCATCAGGGCCGTTAGTTTCGCCATCAGTAAAACCTACATTGGACTGGTGCGATACACCAGCACAAAAGATGTACAGCGATTGTTTGTGGTACTGCTGCTTGGCAGTGCCTTTTTGATTTTGCTTAACATCGTGGCTTTCCAGATAATCGAAACTTACATTGTTCCTACTTCAGTAGTAATTATAGATTTTTTTATCACCGTGCTGGGCATGATATTCTTCAGGCTTGTGATTAAAAATATCTTTTTTGAATTTCAAAATCCGCGCAAAGAACGCAGTAATGTGGTCATTCTGGGAACCAATGATACCAGCCTGACAA
The DNA here is from genome assembly GCA_049975305.1 of Bacteroidales bacterium. Lineage (GTDB taxonomy): Bacteria > Bacteroidota > Bacteroidia > Bacteroidales > ML635J-15 > JAQIBY01. The sequence goes on from JBNGDT010000262.1 coordinate 2,559, forward strand.
CCAAACGAATTATTGAACGGGATGTGGAAGCAAAAAACAATGTCATTGGCTTTATTGATTATGATGAGGATGTCATAGGCAATAAAATTGAAAACATCAAAGTGTATGGTATTGACGACCTCGAAAACCTGATTATACGCCATTCAGTTGAAACCCTGATCATTGCTGATAAAATAATACCAGTTC
>JBNGDT010000263.1:0-2716 GCA_049975305.1 Bacteroidales bacterium
AGATAGTTACGAATCTTTAAATATTTTTTTTTATTTTTACCGGACAGTAATGATTGTAAATTATTATCCCGATAAAAAATGAGACACTGAATTTATGAATCGCTCAATTTAGGTTTAAAATATTTTTTAAATCTCCCAAAAAATAGTTAATTTTATCAGAAATTATAAATAATCAAAAAACATATATTATGGCTACAAAAATACAAACACTAAACGAAGTTATCATTCAAAAACAATCGGCATTTCCTTATGCCAAAGGCGAATTAAGCAGGTTGTTAAGTCACATCGGGCTGGCAGCTAAAATTGTTCACAAAAAAGTAAACAAAGCCGGGCTTGTAAATATTCTTGGTGAGGTGGACAATGTGAATGTACAGGGAGAACAACAAAAAAAACTGGATGTGTTTGCCAATGAAACATTCATTAACACCATGCGTGCCAGCGGTATTTGTTGTGGTATTGCCTCTGAAGAGAATGAAAAGACCATCATTTTTGATGATGATTTATCCCTTGATGGGAAATATGTGGTATGTACCGACCCGCTGGATGGTTCATCCAACATTGATGTCAATGTATCCATTGGGTCCATTTTTTCCATTTACCGCAGATTAAGTCCCCGCGGACAAAAAGCAACCATTGAAGATTTTTTGCAACCAGGCAACAAACAGGTGGCTGCCGGTTATGTGCTTTATGGTTCATCAACTATGATGGTATATACAACAGGACTGGGAACAACAGGTTTTACGCTGGATACTTCGATTGGTGAGTTTTGTTTGTCACATCCCTATATTGTTACCCCAAAACAGGGAAAAATATATTCTGTTAACCAGGGGAATTTTGTGAAATTTCCCCAGGGAACAAAGGATTACATAAAATACTGCCAGGATATAGACAAGTCTACAAAACGGCCTTATACTATGAGGTATATTGGTTCACTGGTTGCGGATTTTCATCGTAACCTGATGAAAGGAGGAATTTTTCTTTATCCCAAATCCGATGGTAACCCCAACGGTAAACTGAGGCTTGTTTACGAGTGCAATCCTATAGCATTTCTGGCAGAACAAGCCGGAGGCCTGGCCACTGATGGCAATGGCAACCGGATTCTGGACATTGAAGTAAAAGATATTCACCAGCGTGTTCCTTTTTATACCGGCTCTAAAGACATGATAGAAAAAGCTGAAGAATTTATGCGTGAATCTAACGAAGAATAAAAATTTACCAGGATTTTTTATTTTAAAAACTATGCTGTATCTTTACAGCCCTGAAAAATTTAGTATTGATTAATAAAAAGTAATTTATGCCAGTAAAGATAAGATTAGCAAGGCATGGTAGAAAGCGGATTCCTTTCTATCATATCGTAGTTGCAGATGGCAGGGCGCCACGGGATGGTAAATATATCGAACGAATTGGAACATTCAATCCTTCAGATCAGCCTGCCACAGTTGAATTGGATTTTGACAGGGCCCTTTATTGGGTACAGAAAGGTGCACAGCCCTCTGATACTTGTCGGTCCATTTTATCTGAAAAAGGCGTTATGATGAAAAAACACCTGCTTGATGGTATTAAAAAAGGTGCATTTGATGAAACCGAAGCTGAAAAACGATTTGAAAGCTGGATGCAAGACAAAGAGCTGCAGATTAAGTCTGAACGTGACAAAATCAGAGAAGCCAAAGAAAATTCTGTAAAAGAGCGCTTTGAAAAAGAAAAGAAAGTGCGTGAAGCTAAGGAAGCAGCTATCCGTGAACAGATGGAAAAGGAAGAAGCCAAACGCAAAGAAGTAGAAGAAAAACAAAAAGCTGATGCTGAAGCAGAAACTGAAGAAAAATCGGAAGCTAAGTTAGAAGAAAAGCCTGAATCTAAACCGGAAGAAAAAACGGAAGCTAGGCCAGAGGGAAAATCTGAACCCAAAACTGAAGAAAAGAACGAAGCAGAAAAAGGAGAAAAATCTGAACGCAAAGCAGAAGACAAGTCAGCAGAAGAGGAGAAAAAAGAAGATAAATAATAATCTTTTATCTCATGTTTAACCTTGATGATTTTGTCCGGGTAGGTTTTGTAAAAAAGGTTTTTGGGTATAATGGCGCTGTGATCATAAGCCTTGAAAAAGAAACAACATTTGATTGCATTAATGTATCCGAACCAGTGTTTCTGAAATTGCACGGAACGCTGGTTCCTTATTTTGTATCAGATATTCAGGGGGATGGAAATAACCCGGTAGTGTATTTTGAAAACATCACATCGAAAGAACAGGCGAAACCATTTATTAATGTAGAGTGTTACATGCCAGCCTGGTTTTTTGAGAAAGCTGAAGTAGCATACAATCATCCTGATATGCTCGTGGGGTTTGTGCTGAAAGATAAAACTTCGGGCATGACAGGTAAAATTATCAACTACCTTGATAACAATAATAATCCTTTATTTGAAGCCCGTTTTTCAACCGGCGACATGCTTTTACCATGTCATGAAGATATGATACTGGAAATTGACATCCAAAATAAAACCATTACCACAGCGTATCCTGAGGGGTTGATAGCGTAACATTTGAGATTACTATACAGGGGGTTATTTTTTATCAGTGAATGTCAAATGCTCAAAGCAAAATATTCAATCCCACTGATAAATCAAATCTGGTTAGGCTTTCCATGTGTTGAGCATCCAAATCTACGCTAACCCAACTTGAGCATTTTTACATTAAAAATCAAAAAAATGCAGGTATTTTCCA
>JBNGDT010000264.1:0-2706 GCA_049975305.1 Bacteroidales bacterium
GAAATATCCAAAGAACAGGCCATACAACTGATCAGGAAAAACACCAGGCAATATGCACGGAAACAAATTAACTGGCAGAAGCGGTATAAAGACATGCATTGGTTTGAATATAATAAGGCCTCTGAGATAATTCAGTATATCGAACAATATGCCAAAATATAGAAAGCAATCAATCACAAATGTGAATTAGTCACTGTATTTTTTTTGTTAATCCATATTTTTTTAAAGTCATCTTTATGTAACTGGTTACTATTTTTTGTAAGTTAGCAGCCATAAATTTAATAACAGAATAATACATAACCCATAATCACTACTCATTATGCAAACACTCGTAAACAAATACAAGCACATCAGGAAAAACAAATTTTTAGAAAAAAGCTATACAGGCAAATATGCCTTTGTAGGTATTGGTAATCATTCCTTTATCAATTTGTATCCCGTACTTGATTATCTGAATGTGGACCTGAATTACATCGTAACAAAAACTGACACCACAGCGAAAACAATCAATGAAAATTACAAATCTGTGCAAGGAACCACAAATTTGGATAAAGTTCTAAAAGACAAAAACATAAAAGGGGTGTTTGTGTCGGCCCATCCGGATGCCCATTTCGAACTGGCAAAGCAGATATTACAGGCAGGAAAAAATGTGTTTATTGAAAAACCGCCATGTAAAACCCTGAAAGAGTTGCAGGAGTTGCGGCTGGTTGAAAAAGAAAGCAGTGGAAGTGCTTTTGTGGGCTTGCAAAAACGACATGCCCCGGTGTATCAGATTATCCGAAACAAAGTTAAAAGCAAAAAGGTGATATATTACAAACTTGAGTACTCTGCAGGTAATTATCCCGAAGGTGATACCTTAACTGAGCTTTTCATCCACCCACTGGATTTAGCTGTTTTTATTTATGGCCCTGCAAAAATTGAATACATGAAGAAATTTGAACCAGGGAAAGGCGTTGAAACATGTCTGCTTGAACTCAGTCATCCTGACAATATTATTGGCAGAATAGAACTTTCAACCGACTTTTGGTGGGCACGCGGTAAAGAAAAAATGGTCATCAATACAGAGAAACACGTTTTTGAAGCTGAAGGTATAAATCAATTGAAATTTATTGATAAACCTAAATCAATCATGAACGTCCCTCTGGAGAAAATTAAAGCACCGGTGATATCAGACCATTACCTGTACCAAAAAAACAATTTTTTACCGGTCCGCGACCACAATGATCTGTATGCTGCCGGATATTTTAATGAAATTAAGGCTTTCCTGGATGTATGTGAAAAAGACGGAGAAAACATAAGTACTCTTGATTCTGTGTTGCCGGTTTATGAATTGATGGATAAAATGAAAAAATAAAGATGTACACAACAAAAGACTACATCAGGCGGGGGCTGAAATTTGCCAACAACAGCTTACTTCCAGGTCATAAAAAACTCAGCACCATCATGTTGTATTCAACAGACAGGTGCAATTTAAAATGCAGACATTGCTACATCTGGGCAAAGAAACCAAAACAAGACCTGGGATTGGATAAAATCAGGGAAATCATCAACTCTCCTGTTGTCAGCAAGCACACCCTTATCGGACTTGAAGGCGGTGAGTTTGTTTTACATCCCGAAGTTGAAGACATCTTGTCATATTTATCTATACATCATCCTTACTTTGAGCTGCTTACCAATGGCCGTGATGCCGATACGGTTATCAAATACACAAAAGAATATAAACCTGTGAGGCTGTACATCTCCATGGACGGCACAAGGGAAACCATTGAATCAATGCGCAGAACAGATATTTATGACAACATCATAAAAATCATCGAAAACCTCAAAGATGAATTGCATCTCTCCGTGATGTTTACACTTACTCCATTCAATACATTCGGTGATCTCATACACGTTGCTGATGTATGTAAAAAATACAACATCGACATGCGTATCGGGATATACAACACCATGGAATATTTTGATACCCAGTCAAAAACCGATTCAACGGATACATTAAATTTTAAACCCGGCGATATCCCTGATATTGTCAAAAAGTTCAGTGAAAATTACGATTTTATGTATTTATTCACTAAATTCCGTGAAGGCAATCTGAAACTCCCCTGCCGAAGTATTACTGACAGCATTGTCGTTTACCCCAACGGGGATATCCCGATTTGCCAGTTTAAAGAAATTATCCTCGGCAATTTGTACAAAGAATCCCTTCACCACATCATCAACAAAAAAGAAACCATCAAAAAACACAAGGAACACTTGCATGGCTGTAATGCCTGCTGGGTTAATTTCCACCGCAAATATGACATTGTACTGCACCGCAACCTGGAAAAATTTATGCCCAAAAGCATGATACAATGGTTCCTCGGCAAATACCACTGGACAGAAAACAAGAAGATAAAATATTCTAAACTGTTTAAGGAAGAGTAAGGGGAATGATCACATCTTCATTTTCCGTCTTCACTCTCCGTTACGCCGGGACGGTGTCCGAAATAATGAAATAAAGACAGATGAACTTACCGCCGGGCAAGTTTTGGTGCTTGTAATTTGTCATTTTATCGGATTTTACTTTATTTAAGATGCAGTTATTCTATGACATAAGCTTATATTTTTTAATTTTGTTGCTACATAAGTTTTTCTAAGTCAATTTTTTTCATTATTTGTGTTTGCATCTCATTAAGTTCTGTTATTTTAATATTGTTGACATTTCTA
>JBNGDT010000265.1:0-2666 GCA_049975305.1 Bacteroidales bacterium
ATAACAGGCTGAAGGCGAAGCAAAGCAGCTAATAGCCGAAGACCGACCCTGATTTCTAAGGCTGGGCGAAAAAACTTTACGAAAGTTTGGAACTTTCGTAAAGTTCAAACGCTCCGCCTTAGAAATCGGGGGCACGCCCAAATAAATAATATCACTCCGTCTCTCTGTCACTCCATCTCCCCATCGTGCAATCGTGAGTAGTTACGGTTTGGGTTTATCATTCTGTTTTGGGACTAATGCATGTCAAAGCCTAAGATTTTCTATCTTTGCATTCTCAATGAATCACGATATGAAAAACATAAGGAATTTCTGTATTATTGCCCACATTGATCATGGAAAAAGCACCCTTTCTGACCGGTTGTTGCAGGCTACTAAATCTGTGGAAGACAGGGACTTTATCGATCAGGTGCTGGATGATATGGATCTGGAACGGGAACGGGGAATCACCATAAAAAGCCATGCCATTCAGATGTTGCATGAGACAAATGATACGGAATATGTGCTCAATTTGATTGATACACCGGGACATGTTGATTTTTCTTATGAAGTATCCCGCAGCATTGCAGCCTGCGAAGGTGCTCTTCTGATAGTGGATGCAACACAGGGAGTGCAAGCCCAGACAATATCCACACTGTATCAGGCTATTGATCATGACCTGGAAATCATCCCTGTCATGAACAAAATGGACCTTGACAATGCCATGCCCGATGAAGTGGAAGATCAAATCGTTGATCTCATTGGTTGTAAACGGGAAGAAGTCCTGCGGGCCAGTGGAAAAACAGGTGAAGGCATTGATACCTTATTACAAGCTATAATTGACCGGGTTCCTCCACCGGAAGGAAATCCTGAAGCCCCGCTGCAAGCACTGATCTTCGATTCAATTTATAATTCGTATCGTGGTATAATCGCATATTTCAGGATTTTCAACGGAACCATACAAAAAGGAGATCGTGTGAAATTTATCAACACCGGCCACGAGTATGAAGCGGATGAAATCGGGGTGTTGAAATTGAAAATGGATCCACGAAAATCCCTGTCAGCAGGCAATGTTGGTTATATTATTTCAGGAATAAAATCCGCAAAAGAAGTGAAAGTAGGTGATACCATTACCCACGTAGATAATCCCTGTGATAAGACGGTGAGTGGGTTTGAAGATGTAAAACCCATGTTGTTTGCCGGCATTTATCCTGTGGATGCTGATGATTACGAAGAACTCAGGGGTTCCATAGAAAAACTGCAGTTGAATGATGCCTCCCTGACATTTGAACCGGAGTCTTCAGCGGCGCTTGGTTTTGGTTTCAGATGTGGATTTCTTGGTTTGCTTCACATGGAAATTGTGCAGGAACGCCTTGACCGCGAATTTGATATGGATGTCATCACAACCGTTCCCAACGTTTCTTACGTGGCACACCTTAAAAATGGAAAAACCATTGAAGTGCATAATCCAAGCGGATTGCCCGAACCCAACGCTCTTGAATACGTTGAAGAACCGTATATCAAAGGCAGTATTATTACCCACCCTGATTTTATTGGCCCCATCATAAAATTGATCATTGACCGCCGGGGTGAACTAAGAAACCAGCTATATCTGACAAGCAACAGGGTGGAATTGAGTTTTGAAATGCCCCTCGGAGAAATCGTCATTGATTTTTATGATAAGCTGAAAAGCATGTCACGGGGCTATGCTTCATTTGATTATTACCAAAGTGGGTTTAACACATCCAAGCTGGTGAGACTGGACATTTTACTCAACGGGGAAAATGTGGATGCCCTGTCAACCCTGACACATGTAGATAACGCGTATCCGCTTGGCAGGCGTATGTGTGAAAAACTCAAAGAGCTTATCCCGAGGCAACAATTTGATGTGGCCATCCAGGCAGCTATCGGCAGCAAAATCATTGCCCGTGAAACGGTAAAAGCTGTCAGAAAAGACGTGACTTCAAAATGTTACGGTGGAGACATTACACGGAAACGCAAACTCCTGGAAAAACAGAAAAAAGGCAAAAAACGCATGCGCCAGGTAGGCTCTGTCGAAGTACCTCAATCTGCGTTCATGGCAGTGCTTAAGATGGATTGATCAATTTGAGTCATGTTTTTCAGGCGTCTATGACGTACCAGATTTTGGTATTTGTGTTTTGGAAACCGACTCCACTCCATCTTCGTTCCACTACGGCGCCTGACTGCTGCAGACAGGGCAGTTATGGGCTTTGTTTGAGTATTGGTAGCGTGATTTTTGGAATTTGTTTGTGTTTTGATGCTTGTAAATTGGTGCTTGTATAAGTGGGGGGTATAATTTCTAATAAGTGACACATTTTATCTGAAATTGTATGAAAAATTTCATTATCATTGTGGTATGAATTGGAAAGATTGAATTGTGCGGATGGAAACATTTAAAAAAAATTGTTATGAGAAAAATAATAGCAACACTACTAATATTTTGTTTTGCTGCAACAGCTTTTGCCCAACACGTAACACCCATTTGCAACCAAAATAAAAACAGCAAAGAAGTATTGCCTGTGACAATATTTTCTTATCATGATGAGTTTGAAGAGTCATATTACTATGATGAATATTTGGGATACAATGACGATACCACAGGTATTTTAAACTATAGGGCATCTCTAAAAACCTCTGTTAATATATTTCGTTGATTGTTAATAACTTGA
>JBNGDT010000266.1:0-2033 GCA_049975305.1 Bacteroidales bacterium
CCATAGGTAAGGCAATTCTATCTGATAATACCCCTGTTTCATTATCAAATTTATACAATTCCAAAGTGTCTATTTGTGTACTATATGATAACCACATATACGATTTATTAACTGCAGCGTATTTTCCATTGGGTGAAAACTTCATGCCCCAACCAATGCAATTTGGAGCATGATAACCGATGTGACTTTCCACAGGATTATCATCCAGGCCATTTTCAGTTAATTTATACGCTACAAATTTATCCGCATTAAAACGATGTATCATCACCCATACATCCCTGCAATTGGCATGATGTACCGCTGTTAGTATTTCGCTTAATGTATCGTTGTGTGTGCTGGGGTAAATTTCAATGTTTTTATCGGTAACAGCACCCAATCCCCCATCTAAGCTCATATTAACAATACTGTATTTAAATCCCAATTGTTCATTATAGGGTTCTGTGTAATGGCCTATTGTAAACAAATAATAAATACTATCGCTTTCAGGCAGGGGCACAATGATACTGTTTTGCCGTCCACTCCATCCACAATCTATATCGTAGCCGTTTTGCATAACTTCATGATTGGCGTTATACACGTTCATGTTGCTGTCTCCGGGCTCTGTAAAAAAATTAGGCCCGGCATAAAACAGTAAATTTCCAGCCGTATCTGAAATGGAACAAGCGCCTTCATCAATATACACCTGCCCTTGGGTATCTTCCTGCATGCTGCCGTTGCTGAAATCAAGGCCGGCATTCCATCCAAAATACCAGTGGTAGGCGCGTTTTTCATTGCCGGGCTGGGCTTGGAGGAGTGCGGGGAGGAGTAAAAGACTGAGGAGGATGTGGAGTTTTGTTTTCATGATGATTGGGTTTTTGGTTGTTTAATCATGCAATATACAAAAAAATGGATTATGAAACAAAAATTAATTGGATATTATACGTAAAGTAAAGTGGTTTTTACATACAGACCGCAAAATTTCATTATAACCAAATCATCGCTGTTGGCTGGCACATACAAGCGGGCTTTTTCGGTGTTGCCTGTAAATATACGCCAGGCGTTTGTGAGGGTTTCCGGGCTGTTGGTGCGGAAAACTTCCCCCGTGTTATCATTTGTACCATCCACACTGAGCAGGGAGTGGGGGTTGTTGAAATCCTGCCCTATACCAACGAAACCCTGGGTTGGGCATGCCTCGCCACGGATAAGCATGCGTGTATGGCTTAAGTTTGCTGCGCCTGTGTAAATTTCAAGATTATGGTTTTCCTGCTGATTGATTCGGGCGGTACCATCCGGTTCTATACCTGTTATAAAACCATCCGTTTCAGTTGCTCCTGTGTTGGAATTTGAATAACCCGTATATGCAGGAAAAGGATCCTGCCCACCTAAAATCGGTGTAGTATGTACATGTATCATTTGTTGTGGATCACTGAAATTATTGCCAACACCAAGATGTCCTTGTCCTTTTCCATCTGTTAAAATAGCTCGTTGCTTGTCATTAACAACATTAAAACGAATATTGCTATGCCCCATACGTGATTCTATCACCAAATCATCGGTACCGGCAGGCACAAAGAAGCTTGCTTTTTCGTTGTTGCCGGTAAATATGCGCCAGGCGTTTGTTACATTAGCAGGGCCAATAGTACGGAATACCTCGCCCCGGCTTGCAATATCCGGATGGAAAAATTGGGTGTAATCACCGGTGGTGTTTATCTCAAGCATGGATTTTGGATATATATCGCTCGTATAAACACCAAGTGATTTGGAATTTTTCATATTTTGCATCCATGGCCAATACCCCTGAATCTTAAGCCTGGAATATTTATGAAAATTAATACCAAGACGTTCTGTTCCATTTTGTTGCGCCATTGTGCTAACATAAAAGCACATTAAAATTACTGTAATAATTAAAGTTGCATTTGGTACCAGAATCTACCAGGTCAAAAAAAATTTTAAAATATTTTGTCATGAAATATACTTTATGTATTTTTACCGCATAAACTAAAAAACAAAACATTATGAAAAAATTAAGTATTTTTACATTTGCTGCAATATTC
>JBNGDT010000266.1:2043-2663 GCA_049975305.1 Bacteroidales bacterium
ATCTTTGCCATTTCATGTAACAGTGGCGAAAACAAAAACAAGGAAGGCGAAAAAACGTCTGAAGAAGAAAACAAAGCACAAATCGTTGACCTCCAAAGTTTCAACGAAGCGTATGAAACCCTGGAATTTGAAACTTGCGATGAGTTTGAAACCGCTATGGAGTATTATACCGACATTTATTTCAGCACCCTCGACAAAGCTGTTGAAGGTGATGAAGATGCCATCGCAGAATTTAAAGAACTCCATGACATGCTTAAACCATTGGGAGAACAAGCCGGGAAACTTAAAGAACAATGCCCTGAACGCATAGATGAACTGGAAAGTAAGTACAAAGAAAAAGTTGATAACAACAGGGATGAAATTGACCAGATTATAAATCCTGATGCTGCTGAAGTTGCTGAAATTAACGATGAAGTTGCAGAAAATGAAAAAGCAGTCGGGAGTGAACCTAAACAAATCAATCCCGATGCTCAAAAACAAACTCAAAAACCCATCAAAGCTGTTGAAGGTAAAAAACTTAATATTAAGGAAGAAACTTCAAAACCGGATGCAGGGATTTAAAATGTAAATTTACAATATCTTAGGGGCACATTTGGCCCCTTTTTTTATTGATGTATTCC
>JBNGDT010000267.1:0-2645 GCA_049975305.1 Bacteroidales bacterium
ATCAAGTTATTAACAATCAACAAAATATATTAACAGAGGTTTTTAGAGATGCCCAGTATTTGTTTAATTAAAATTTAATATCTATCTTCGAGCCGTAAAAAATATTTACTAACTAAAACCTTTTAATTATGGACTCATTATTTACAGACTCAAATGTATTTAGTTTACTTGTTGGCGCAGGTGCCGCCATTATGGTGATTTATTTTCTCATCATGGTGTTGATGATTGTATCTTACTGGATAATGTTTGAAAAAGCCAAACAACCAGGTTGGGCTGCCATTATCCCCATTTACAATTTAATCATACTGCTTCGTACAGCCAGCCTGCATTGGGCTTGGGTATTCCTGATTTTCGCAGTTTTTATTCCGATTGTAGGAGCTCTTGCTGTTTGGGTGTTTTTCGGTATAATTGTACCGATTCGTGTGGCTAAAAATTTCGGACAAACCGGTGGCTTTGCTGTCGGATTGATTTTGCTTCCTTTCATCTTCTATCCTATTCTTGCACTCAACAAAAAGATTCAGTGGACAGGTGTTCTGGACAAAAAAGATGTTGAAGTAGGTGGTGAATACAAAGAAAAGAAAGAAGAAAAACCCGCTGAAGAAACCAAAGAAGAAGAAACCAAAGAATAAGTAAGTAACTTAATGTTTTATAAAGGGGAATGTTTTACAACGTTCCCCTTTTTATTTTCACAAATCAAAGCTACTTAAAACAGAGTATTCTGCCCCCTGGTGTTTTAATACCGATTGATAAAGTTGTATTTTATTGACCGGTATTGCAGGTACATCCGTTTCCGGGAAAATCAATTTTTGTTCCGGGGCTTTCTTAAACCTCGCCAGCGTAACATGTGCTTTTGGCGGATGATCCGGATCCTGATCCAGCAACTTATGTGACAATGCCAGGGTTAAGCGTGCAAAGTCGCTTGATCGTTTAAATTTCAGCCATATCATACGAGGCCTGCGTGGCGGCATAAAAATAAACCTGTCAAATGCCAGCTCAAACGGCCTGTGTCGCTTCAGAATAATTTCGATATCTTCACACAATGCACTTATTTTAGTTTCATCAACATTCCCAATAAACAAGGTGGTAACATGCAGGTTTTGCCCAGGCACCCACCGGATGCCGTGTATCTCATGATTCATCTTTTTTACCTGTTCACAGGCATCACTATATTCCTTATTTAAGGCGATCCCAAGAAATACCCGTTTCATTTTTTCTCCCATGCGTTCCAGTGAATTTTATCCGGTTCCCATTTATCTTTTGGTTTGTCGCTACCGGCCGGAATACCGACAGGAATAATGTTTAACGGGACAATATGATCCGGGATATGACATGCCTCAACAACAGGGCTCATCCTGTCTTCATAAGGATATAAAGCAGTCCACACAGCTCCCAGACCTAAAGCCTCAGCAGCCAACAAAATATTTTCTGTGGCTGCACATGTATCTTGCAACCAATATGACTGGCCTGAAGGGGATTTTACAGTTGTATCTCCCATCACCACAATGGCAGCCGGAACATCATGCAACATTTTGGCATAAGGAAGCTGTTCAGCCAGGTTGTTCAATATGTTTTTATTGGTAATGATTAAAAATTGCCAGGGACGTAAATCCCGCGCACTCGGGGCTGCCATGCCAGCCCTGACCAACTCTTTTAGTTTCTCTTTTTCAATATCGCCGGATTGAAAATGACGTACTGATTTTCTGTTGTGTATTAAACTTAGCATTGTTTTGTTTTGCATATCATTCATTGTTTTTTGGGTTTATTGTATTCATTCAATACCGGCTTCCTGAATAACTCAAAGAACATGCCAGTCGGACAGGCATACCTGCACCATGGCTTCGCAGTGAAAACCGATAAGACAAGCATGACTGCTGCTAAGATGTTTACCGCCAGGGAAGCTGCCTGTATCCTGAAAACCGAAAAAGGTTCAATATCACTCAAAGGCAAGGTTATTCCGGCAAGCAACAACACCAAAATAAGCACAAACACTGCCGGCCTGAACCATCTGAAAAACGTTTTCCATGTTTTGGGTAAAGGTTTCTTGTTTTTGTTGAGTTTTCCGATCAGTTCCTGGGCTGCCCCAAACGGGCATACATAGGTACAATAGAAAGATTTCCCGGTAAACAAAGGCAAACCTGCAGAAAGCACAAAAATAGTTAGCAACACATATTGCATTTCTAAAACCACATCATTCATCAACCAACCATATAACAATGACATGGATATAAAACGGCCACCCCAAATTCCAAGAATAAGCACAGACGCCAACAACAATATCCACCGTGTTTTTGCAAGCTTTTTCTTAAAAAAGAAATGCAACAAAGCAAAACCAAGGAACAACAGGATGGCAATATTTTTTAATATTTTGTTGGTCTGCATTTGTTGCTCCTGCTCCTGGTAATCTGCAAAACATGTCATCATCCGCTGCAAATCAATGCTAACAGCCTGACAACTCAATGTGGCTCCTGTGATTAAGTTTGTTTCTTTTTCCAACACTTCTTTTGGTGTCATCCCATTCCACTGGTCAAAAAAACCATCCCGCTTGAGCCATTGAATATACGAGGGTGTTTCATCACCGTATGACAACAATTCAATGGTTTTGATACGCATGTTTTCATCCAGCAACACAGCAAAATCCAATGGAC
>JBNGDT010000268.1:0-2640 GCA_049975305.1 Bacteroidales bacterium
CATTATCAATGGTAACAGGCTGTCCATTTGGAAGTAAGGCTATATTTATGGCATTATTGCTATAAGGACCGTTAATACCCGGACCAGAAAGAAAAAAACCAAAGGCATCATTATAACTAGAATTGGCAAATTCAGGAAATTCTTCAGAGCCAAAAATATATTCAAATTCCACGGTGTCGCTGGCGGGGATAAAATCAAATTCCAGGACAGTGGCATCATTGACCGTAAATCCAGGGATCAAAGCTTCCAGGTCCGGATCAGAACCAGCGCTTGTACTGCTTCCTGTAGACGTACCATCATCAGGGCCTTCGGCATCCATAGCATCACCAGAGCACATGACAAAACCTTCATCGAAACCTGAAGAACCTATGGCACCCGAAAAATATCCAATACTTATCGGATCGCCAGTATAAACAACATTTTCAGCCTCAAGACAACCGGATATCAACACATCCTGAACGAGCTCCTGCGGTGTGTACGATGATTGATCCACAGTAATAAGTTTCGGCACACCTGATGATTCACGTTCCCGTACAGCAATTTGTACGTTTTCATTTTCAAGTGGTTGAGAAAACCATAAACGCAAAATAACCACTTCACCTGCTTGAAAATCTGACTGCGTGATTCGAAATAAACCAGGAGATTCAGGTACATGCGTTTGTTTTTTCATGGTATATTCACTATTCCTGTACCGGTTAACCGCATACGCTGCCAGCCCTGCAGTTAACCCTGGTTGTTGAGGGTATTTAATAAACACATGAATGTCCTGGTTTGATGGCATTACAAATTGAGCGTAATAATTCTGTGGATAATACATTCTCAGGGCATCTTCCACCGGCAATTCAATGTTTTCGTCCGGATTTAAGGTAAATTCATTAAAAACCAAATCTGTTGAGGGTACAACAACTACGGGGTTCTCAGGATCAGTGGATAAAATGTCCGGATTACTGTCTGGAGATTGAGCTATAGCTACATTGAAAGCCGTTACTAAAAACAAAATAATACTGTATGGGATGGTTCCTTTTTTCATGGTCATGTTCCAATTAATCATTATCTGTTAATCAGACGATATATCCACAATTCAGTTGCCTAAATTAGTAAAATATTCACAATAATAACAAATATCCCCTTTCATTTTTGAGCCCGGTCTAAAAAAGTCAAAAAAATGAATTTTTATACTGGGCTCAATAAAAATTTCACAAAATGCTTATGCTTATTATGTTTTCCGGCAAAAGATATAACTGAACGCCCTGGTAAAATCCTAATAAACAACTGTAACTATTCCGGATTTTTGATCTCTTCCACTATCAAGTTTAATGACATAAACATAAGATCCTGTAGGCACTTTTTTACCTCTTAATGTAGTGCCATCCCATGGTTCATCTCCGGTTTCGGCATAATACATTAGCTGCCCCCATCGATTAAATACCTGTATTTGATAATTATTATAAATTTCCAGATTCTCGATTATCCATGTATCATTTGTCCCGTCATCATTTGGTGTAAAAGCATTTGGAATACGGATACACTCAATAGGGGTATCAATCAGTTCAATGGAAACATATTCTTTACAATTATTGTTATCACGGATTTCAAAATTATATTCTCCTTCATACAAATTGGGAAATGAGGGGGAATGCGATTCACCCATTTCCCAGGAAAAGGTATAAGGCATGACACCACCAGACACTTCAAACTCAATATAACCATCATAGTAACCAATACAAGATGGGTGTCCGGATTCATAATCAACCAGCAGTTCAGGAGGTTGTGATACTACCAGGAAAGTATCAGACTGGCATCCGTAGGCATCCGTTACCTGGAGATAATAAACACCAGCGGGCAAATGTTTTATATGTGATCCTAAAATATCATGACTCACCCATGTAAATTGGGGAGATGTGCTTCCCGGCGCAGACACCTGAATTTCTCCAGTTTCATCTTCAAAACAATCGACGTTTTTAACATTTATTACATGAATATCCGGCAATGCATGTACATGAATATCTGTCTCTGAAACAGATGTACATTCTCCGTTGGTTACGGTATAAGAAATATGAGTTACATTATCACCAACGATTTTCGGCACAAACAAACCGGTATTATGATCGGCAATACCAGTTCCTTCCCATGTACCACCATCTGAGGCAGCTTCAAGATAAAAGGGTTCATGATCAATGCAATAATGTGTATCATGATAAATTCCTGACAGAGGCATGGTATCGATGTGAAAGAACATGCTATCGGAGGCTGTACATCCATATTGATTGGTCACTGTAACAACATACGTATCTGTTTCCATTACATTTTGCGTTTGAGAATAATTTCCGGTATTCCAATGGTACATAGTCAGGCCGGGGCCTGCATCCAAAACAAAAGGACCATCAACCTCGCAAACATATTGATCGCCACCAAGATCCGGGCTGGGTGATGGATTCACTGTCAATAACATTGCATCACTTGCGGTACAATTATAACTATTTGTAACAGTAACAATATAAGTTCCGGTAGTATCCGCATCAATTGTTTGAGTAGTTTCAAGTGTATTCCACGAATAACCATTAAAACCGGCCCCTGCATCAATGGTAACCGGCACGTCGTAATCACAATGCGTCTGATCAACCCCGAGGTTAACTGTAG
>JBNGDT010000269.1:0-2636 GCA_049975305.1 Bacteroidales bacterium
CATAAGCAATGTGTTCAAAAATAATCCCCAGACGGGTTTTTTATTGATTGATTTCCATGTTTTTCTAAGGTAATCTTTTAAGTCTGGATTTTTGTGTGGTTCAGGATTTTTCAGTCCAAAAATAACGGCAAATCCCACAGGAATAGCCAGGAGGGGTAAATAAAAAGGAATGTTCCAGGCAATGTCGGCTAACAATCCGCCTATGGCAGGATACGTAGCTGTTCCAATGCTAAGGACCCCCGAAACATAGCCCATGGCTGTGCTGCGTTTGTTTCCGGAATACAAATCTCCTACCATAGTTGTGTTCAACATGCCGAGGGAGGCCATGCCTGCGCCCTGGAAAAAACGTAAAATCAGCAATGTGCTGAAGCTTTCAGCAAAGCTGCAGGCAAATCCGGCAATGGCAAAAACAAACAAGGAGGGAATGATGATGGCCTTTCTGCCTAAGCGGTCAGCAAGCATACCCATCAGTGGAGCCAGGAAAATACCGGGAAGGGTGAAAACAGTGATCAGGTAAGCCACTTCCTTTTTGGATATGCCAAAATACTTGATGATCTCGGGAAAGGCCGGAGTGATGCTTGCAACACCCATAACCGCCATTAGCGTTATGCCAAAAATAATATAAAGGTTGCCATCTTTCAGCAATGTGGATTGACTTGAATTATTCCGGGTTGCTTGATTCATCCGTGCAATGATAGAAAATTCAACCCATAAATCAATGTTCTAAGCGTGTGGAAGTCATAAAATTTTCTAAACGGAAGCTTGGGTCTTATTTTAAAACAATCCCAATAATCTACCATCAACAGATTCACGGAGCAACAGGACATCCCCGGATTGTGGTTCCTCAGATTGGGAAAGGCCGTTCTTTTTGCGCAGTTTCTTTTCTTTGATGCCATATTTCTGGCTGATTTCCCAAACCGTTTCTCCTTCCTGTACCTCATGTTTTTCAATGCCTTTTTCAGCGTTGTTGCGTTTGGGTTCAAGATACACAAATTGTCCGGCTGTAATGCTATCGGTTTCATCCATGTCGTTGTATTTGTAAAGTTGCCATTGCTTTATGCCAAGTTCCTGAGCCAACGCTAACATGTTGTCTCCCTGTCGGGCTATAATAACTTCTCTTCCGTTGTTTTCCATGCGTTCACGGTCCCATGGATTGATTACCCAGTTGTTTGTAAATCCGGGTTGAACACGGTTGTGTGTGGTTCCGTCTGCCAATGTAAATGTGTTGTCTGTATCTGCAATGCTTTCTGAATCATATACATACAATTCATATCTTTCGATAAGCCCGATTAAAATCTGGTCGTATTTTGGATTGGTGGCATAACCTGCTTTTACCAGGCCTTTCGCCCAGTCTTTATAATTGGTAGGAGGGAGGTCAAACAAAAAGGTATATCTGTTGTGTTTTAATAAAAAATCAGAATGGTCTTTAAAGGATTGATATGCAGATTTGTATTTCCGAAAACATTCCTGATTGGCATCGTCATCTTCGTAAATTTTTGCTCCGTTCCAGTCAGAATGACATTTTATACCAAAGTGATTGTTCCCTTTCACTGCCAGCTTGCTATTTCCTGATCCGGATTCAAGTATGGCCTGACCAAGGGTAATGGATGCAGGAATGCCTGTGCGTTTCATTTCATCAACGGCAAAATCTGCATACATATTGATGTACTCTTTTGTAGTGATGCTTTCCTGTGCTGACAGGCTTAAACAGCTTATTACAAAAAATAGTATGCCCGGTAATTTTATCATTCGCTTCATAATGACATTTTACACCAAAATTACCCACTATTGTATTTGATAAAAGTATTTGTGTTTCCGAGTTATCAACATTCGGGCGTTAAAAGTTTTGGCTGTTTTTCCCCTTGCAGTGTGTTTTGTTCCTGTATCATAACGCGTGCTCCCCTGTAAAGAATAAAGGCAGCTACAGCCATAAATGTATGGGATGCGTCCAGGTAAGTAAACCAGGTATGCAGGCTCCATTGATTTAAATAAATGATGGAAGAAACAATAGCAAAACCAACGCCGTATAGGAAGATTTTACTTGCCTTGCTGCGTGTTTTCCAATAAGAAAATAACGAATAGCTTCCCACAACAAACATCACACCGTATGCCGAATGAATTTCCACAAATTTAAAATTCAGAGTAACAAATGTCAGGGTCATGAATGTCAACAGTTCGATAATATTCATCCATTTGAAAAACCTCACTGCCCCTTTGCTGGCAACATGCGATGCGTGCTCAATGGCAGCACGTTCAAGTATCATCACAGCCAGCATGCTGGTAATCCAACCAGGTAGTTTCCAGGCAAAACTGAATGCATACAAAAACCCATGCCCGATGACACCACCGAAAAAAGTGGCGATCCCCATTCCCAGGAAATAAAACATCAGAAATTTCCGGATTTTCAGTGGTGAGGAAATTTTGTACAGCGAAAAGAAAGCATAAAAACACACAGCCGATACCAACAAATCTGTTACCATCGTAACCGGTTCATCAATTCTGATGCCCATGGGAAAAATGGATGGTTGTATTTGTTCAAGTATGACCATGCCGTATTAATCTTTATGCAAACAAATATAAAATTAAATGATTACTTAATGTTATACCTAAATTCATTTTTATAGCTAATTCCTGCT
>JBNGDT010000270.1:0-2633 GCA_049975305.1 Bacteroidales bacterium
TGAACGGCAAAGATAAATAATTTAGGTGAAAGATTGAGTATTCATTTATTTTAATAAACTTTGTGAGTTGTTTTTTGTATTATAATAATGAGAAAATGGAAAATTTTGTGTTTTATAATCCTGTAAAGGTTATTTTTGGTAAAGGTGAAATTGCCCGTGTTGCTAAAGAAATACCCACCCACAGTAAAGTAATGGTATTGTACGGTGGCGGTTCGATAAAGAAAAATTTTGTTTATGATGCCGTAAAGGATGCATTGAAAAACCATGATTGGCTGGAGTTTGGCGGCATTGAGCCTAATCCCAAATATGAAACCCTGATGCGCGCTGTCGACATAATTCAAAAAGAAAAAGTGGATTTTTTGTTAGCAGCAGGAGGTGGATCTGTGATTGACGGAACTAAATTTGTAGCAGCAGCTTCAAAATATGAGGGTGAAGATCCGTGGGATATGCTTGGCAAAGCAGAGAAAGTGAAAGCAGCTTTGCCTCTGGGGGTCGTATTGACAATCCCTGCGACGGGTTCAGAAATGAATTCTACGGCTGTGATTAGCAGGAACAGTACAAAAGAAAAATTGTCCTTATCACATTCCCTCTTGTTTCCGCAATTTTCAGTTTTGGACCCGGAAGTGGTGTATTCATTGCCTGAAAAACAGGTTCAAAACGGCATTGTGGATGCTTATGTACATGTGCTGGAACAATACCTGACTTATCCTGTACATGCTGAAGTGCAGGACAGATGGGCAGAAGGGATATTAAAAGCATTAATGGATACAGGCCCCAAAGTTTTACATGATCAGAAGAATTATGACAATGCAGCTAACCTGATGTGGGAGGCTACCATGGCATTGAACGGCATTTTGCGTTGTGGTGTTCCGGAAGATTGGTCAACCCATATGATTGGCCATGAAATTACTGCTTTGCATGGTATTGATCATGCTGAAACCCTCGCCATGGTGTTACCGGGAGTGATGCAGGAAATGCGTGAAGAAAAATCTGAGAAATTACTACAATTCGCAGGACGGGTAATGAATATTCGTGATTATATCCCCAAAGATAAGAGGATTGATCAGGTGATTGATAAAACAGAGCAATTTTTCAAAAGCATGGGAATGCAAACCCGGCTTTCGGATCATGGCATAAACATGAATACCATTGATGAGATTGAAAAACGATTTAGTCAACGCATGGGTTTTGGTGCCCTTGGTGAGCATAAAAACCTGAACCCGACACATGTGAGAAAATTATTGGAAAGCAGGTTGTGATTTATTGCTTTTATTTAAATACGTTACCTAAGGAACGCCGTTTATTTTTATCGCCTGTCATGGCACTCATCATTTTTTTTGTCTGCTTGAATTGTTTCAGTAAACGGTTGATGTCTTGCACAGTGCTCCCGCTTCCTTCTGCAATGCGGGCACGCCTGCTGCCATTGATAATGTGAGGGTTTTTTCGTTCTTCAGGAGTCATAGACCGGATGATGGCTTCAATACCTTTAAACGCATCGTCATCAATATCAAGATCCCGAATGGCTTTTCCCATGCCGGGGACCATGCTCATCAGGTCTTTAATGTTCCCCATTTTTTTGATTTGTTGTATTTGTTTGATAAAGTCATCGAAATCAAACTGGTTTTTTGCAATGCGTTTTTGCAGTTTGCGTGATTCTTCCTCGTCAAACTGTTCTTGTGCTTTTTCCACAAGAGAAACAACATCACCCATGCCAAGGATACGGTCGGCCATACGTTTTGGGTGAAAAACATCAAGCGCATCCAGTTTTTCCCCCTGGCTCATAAATTTAATGGGTTTGTTCACTACTGAGCGAATGGTAAGTGCTGCTCCTCCTTTGGTATCCCCGTCAAGTTTGGTTAGTACAACACCATCATAATTTATCCTGTCATGGAATTCTTTGGCTGTGTTAACGGCATCCTGACCTGTCATAGAATCAACCACAAAAAGGATTTCTGAAGGGTTAACAGCTTCTTTTATGGAAGCCACTTCCTGCATCATCATTTCATCAATAGCAAGCCGGCCGGCTGTATCAATGATAACCGTATCGTATCCATTTTCTTTGGCATGATGAATAGCATGTTTTGATATTTTTACCGGTTGCTTGCTGCCTTCTTCTGTGAAAACAGGAACCTCTATTTGCTCTCCCAGTGTTTGTAGCTGTTCAATAGCAGCAGGCCTGTAAACGTCTCCTGCCACAAGTAAGGGATGACGGCCGCGTTTGAATTTTAATAATTTTGCCAGTTTGGCTGAAAAGGTTGTTTTACCACTTCCCTGAAGACCGGCAACCAATATAACAGCGGGTTTTCCTGTGAGATTTATATCTTCAGACTCACTGCCCATCAGCTCTGCTAATTCATCATGAACAACCTTAATCAGTAGTTGTCCCGGTTTGACGCTGTTAAGGACATTTTGTCCCAGCGCCTTTTCCTTAACAGTGTTGGTAAATTCTTTGGCAATTTTATAGCTGACATCAGCATTGAGCAAAGCACGGCGAACATCTTTCAGTGTCTCTGCAACGTTAATTTCCGTTATTTTTCCTTCGCCTTTGAGTATTTTAAACGACCGTTCTAATCTGTCAGATAAATTTTCAAACATAATTTTTTGTATTATTTGTCTACAAAATTAAGTAAATC
>JBNGDT010000271.1:0-2632 GCA_049975305.1 Bacteroidales bacterium
TCTTAAACTGTTCCGCCACTTCACGGCTCCTGTTCTTCACTTCGGTGACCAGTTTTCCGGAATTATCAGCTGCAATATCCAACCTGGCATGCACCATGGGCGTGCCAAGCCGTGATGGTGTTCTCAATAAGTGAGCCTGCATACTGTTCTTTTTCAGTTTTCCGGCCTATGAGTTTTTTATTTCCTTTTTTTGTTTCCTGTAATCCAATGATATGAAGCAATTCAGTATAAAATCCTTTATCAAGGCTGTTGCTATCATTTGCAAAGGGCAGTTTTAAAAGGTTTTCAGGTGAGAAAAGTTTGAACAAGGCAACGAGTTTGTTATCATCCGGCTTGTCATTGTTTTTTATGATGTTCTCATAATGCCTTATGTCAAGATAGGTAAACGAAATCTCGCTGTCAAGCTCGTCTAGAAATGGCTTGGCAACATGCTTGTAGAAAAAATCAGTTTTTGTGTCAGCTAGCCTTCCTTCCTCAAAATCCGCAAATTGTTTTATTAGTTTTTTGTTTTGGGCAAATAAGCGGTCAAAATCATTAGCGTTGAAAATAAACCACTCGTAAATATTGGTAACAATCAGGTGTTTTACTTCAATGTTTTTCCCGGAAATCCGTTCTCTCAAATAGTACAACATCAATTCATGAAATGCTTTCGCATTCAGGTTTTCTTTTGTCAGCATTTCCACTTTGTTGGAGGGCTTTTTGGTTTCTATCAGGACCCCGACAGTGGAAGACGAATCTTTGCCGTTGTGTATCACTAAATCAGTCCGGCCTTTTGTGTTTATGTAATGACCAGGTGAGTAATAAGTGTCAGTGAGGAATTTGCTGATTATATTTTTGTGATATTCCTCCGATTCTAATTCATTAATCTGGTCGTAGAGGCTCTGAATATTATTTTTAAAATCTTCAATCTGGGTGCGGTTGGGCTTTACCTTTAAAAAAGCCTTATTTATTGATTTCCGTATGTTTATAATATTTAATTTCATAGAAACATTTTAAGTCAAATCATTTTTAAAATCCTAAAGGTACAAAATCATCTCGTTATCACTGTATGCGTTGGCAAAAAAACATGTTTGTGGCTGTGGAGTGCCGGTTGCAGGTCATTATTTGAATAACGAATGATGAAGTTATGTACGCGTTGAGGTTGCCTCGAAATTTTTTGTCCGGCCTTTCTGATAAATTTGCTACATTTGTAAAAACAGGATGAATTGCAAACACATCATTTTATGAAGAAAACACTCATCATTGTTTTGTATGTGGTTTTGGCGGGCAGCATTGCCATGGCTCAAACCATGCGCAACGATGTAGTGGCCTCCGGTGGCGGGCATGCCAGTGCCGGAAATATTGTCATGGAATATACCGTGGGAGAACCGCTCATTGAAACGCTTGACGGAACACACCTGACCATTACCGGGGGATTTCATCAGCCTTTGCTGGTTGTAGCTTCCATCAGTGAACACGTTGTTTTTCCCGGTATAGACGTGTTTCCCAATCCCGCTTATGATAAATTGTACATTGACATACCGGCAGAAAAGAACACAACATTTGATGGTTTGCTTTATGATGCCAATGGTAAATTGCTGATGAATAAATCACTTTTTCCAGGCAAAAACACTATTTCCATGAAAAATATTGCCCCTGGCATGTATATCCTGCACCTTCAGAACAACAACACAGGGGAAATAAATGGCTACAAAATCTCCAGATCAGGAAAATGATATGTTTCTGATTTTCTAGCTGTGAACGCTTACCTAATTTCATTAGGCTCTGTCTATACCACACCACCTATGATGCCTTAGACCCGTTGTACTCCATCAAATCCCAATCTTCTTCCATCACCTGGAACGCTTTTTTAAACGTTGTATCCACCTGGTGAATGACGGGATAAAATCCATCATTGCTAAGGATATTCCTGCTGATCATGGCATATACCTGTGTTTTCAGTGTCTTTTTGCTTTGTTCCAATTGTTTTGGTTTAATTGTGATCCCATTTTCTTCGACAAATGACAAAAATTCATTGAACAGCTTATGGTCTTCCAGATCATTGACCAGGGAAGTAATATCCTGATGTTGTGTTAAACGAGACCGGTGTTGCTCTGTATATTTGAAAGCAAATTCATACACGAGGTTTTTATTCTGAATTTGTTGATACAATTCGCTGTTTCCGGTGGTATCCACAGGCACAAAAATATCGGGCATGATGCCGCCACCACCATAAACTATACGACCGTTTGTCGTGGTATATTTCAGTGAATCGTTGAGTTTAACACTGTCTTTTTTTAGCATCCCGCCTTTGAGATACCTGTCAAGCACATCCTGGTAATAGTCCTCAATCCCATCCTTATATGGCCTCTGGATACAACGGCCCGATGGGGTATAATACCTTGCAACAGTCAGGCGCAAGGCTGATCCGTCATTAAAATTCACAGGTTCCTGCACCAATCCTTTCCCAAACGATCGACGTCCGATGATCCAGCCCCTGTCATTATCCTGTATAGCTCCGGCAACAATTTCACTTGCTGAAGCTGAAAACTCGTCTATCAGAACAGCCAGATCAACATCCACAAGTGAATTGTGCTTATCTGTAGCTAATATTTCCGTTTTTCCGAGTTTTCTACCCTGTGTATATACAATC
>JBNGDT010000272.1:0-2617 GCA_049975305.1 Bacteroidales bacterium
TATAGCAGGAATTAGCTATAAAAATGAATTTAGGTATAACATTAAGTAATCATTTTTATTAATTTATTAATCGTTATTCATTTTTATTTCCAAGCTTTTGCTCCAGTTCAGAGATTCGCTTTTCCAATGCTTCAATGTATAAATACATTTCTTCCACATTTTTTGTCAACCCGTTTACGGTTTCAGAAACCGGCAATCCCTCTTTCTCAATTTTTTCACCGGGAGCAATGTAAGGTAAATGTTTGTTTTGTTTCATTTTCTGCACTCTGTTGCAGAAATCTTCAAGCCCGTAATCCGGTTCAAAAATATAATCGCCCCAGTCAGCGGTTTTTACAAATACTTCAACCGTTGAACGTATGCGGCCGCAAACATCCAGTGGGTATTGAGGTTCGGTGGTGCCAATACCAACATCACCTGCAAAATGCCCTGATCCTTCAACATGCAATTTTGCTTCCGGGCTGCCTGTTCTTATCCCCACATTGCCATCAGGCAACAAACGCATGGTTTCTGTGGTATTTATTTTATCCGGCAATAGCATATCCTGTTATTTTAAGCCAAATGTAAGGAATATTTCTATTGCATTAAAATTTATTTTTGAACAATACTCTGGTGTCCAGTGGGGGAAATGCCTCTTGCCCAACACCATTGCTCCAGCAAAAAAACTGAGGATAAGCGGTTTTTAGGTGGTGTGGGTAGTACTGATAATGGCTTTGTCAATCCTGATGTATGCCAGGCATCAACCTCTTAAAACATTTATTCCTGTAAATCCATATCTCATTTTTGTTCAAAATTTACAGCTTTGTTTAAGCAAACAAAATGTTGTTAGTGTGGAGGCGGATATACATCGAATAAATTTAGACGGGTAAAGCAAATATTATAATTACCCTCTAACATAGTTATACTATTATTTGGACATGCTAATACACAGGGTTGAAAACTAATTATTGTATCTTTTGTTTGTAACTCAAAATAAATACTTGATGCATCAATTAATTCTACATGTATAGTATCATTTATTTCAAAATTGTAGAAAATTTTTGTTTCGGAAATATTGTAAAAGTCAGTTCCTTTAGCATGATGTATAGTAAATTTTTTTATGCAATACTCTGTATTGTTAACAATTTTTAAATGTGCAATCACTTTTTCTTTTTCACATGACATTAAAAAATAAGTTATAAAAAATATTAATATTACTTTCTTTATCATATTATGTAATATTTAAAAAAAGATATTAACAAGTTATTAACCATTTTAGAAACAATTGCAATATTTTTGGATTTAGCTGTATAACTGGCATCAAGCATGGAATTTCTAACGGTTGCGCGTACATATTATCAATGAAGTGCAATTTTAGTTATTAATTTTGGCAGAAATATCGGGTGAAAAAACGCGTGAAAAAGGCAAAAGTTGGGAATTTTTGTAAAAGTTTATGTTTACCTCAACAAGTTTGTTGTTTTGCGCAAACATTGTGATAAATGGTTATGGAGGTACGTAATTAGTGTCTGTCCATAATGTCCGATTTCTTCGTTACGCTCGTATTTAAAACAGTCATCCCGATTTCCATCGGGGCTTCTTGGTTTTAAATACTTCGCAAGCCTCGAACTCGAACATTCTGAACGAGACACTGACTCTATTGACACACACTATTTATGAGGCGGCTTGTTTCACAAAAGTCAGGTTTATCAAATCACACAGGCAACACAAGGCTTCACCCCGTTTTAATTTCCTGCGTTTCATGATCAAATTCCGAGCCCCGTGCAGAATGGGGTATGGTAAACATGCCGAGAAGCACGATACCAGCTACAATCACCGCCCACCTGCGTTTTTTGTGCAGGTTGAGCAAAATGGCCAATAACCACACTGTTCCGGCGATCAACACTTTGTTGTCAGTTAAGTCATATCCAACTGGCCAACCTGTCCATGCCTGCCCAAAAGCATAATATTGCACAATAGGACCAAACACAAACCCTCCCAGTGCCATGATACCAAATGCAAGTATGGATGTGTTTTTGATGTTTCCGATGTTAAATATAGCCATAAGCATGGCAGCGGTACTGAAAAACATGGCCAGAAATATGAACAATACATGGGGAATGAGTGCCCATCCCGGAACATTTCCTTTAAACCGGACAATAGCCGTATCATCTTCGTTATTAAAAATCACATTTCCATCCTGGTACAAAATAAGATAATACTGCAACTTGCCGGCCTCTGGCTGAATGGGTAAAGAGGCAGCCAGGTTACCATTATTCTTTTGCATTATAATACTGTCGGGCAAAAAATCACCGGGGTATTTTTTATAAACAATAACAGCCTTGTCAATGCCTTCATGTGCAGGAATACTTACAATGCACCCATCAAAAATACTGGCTGAACGGGTAAGCTTAAATTCATACACATCACCGTTGATCTCTGTTTCCATGTTCATAGGTTTTGTGGGCCCGGTTTGCCGTTGATAATACGATGCTACAATAGTGATAAGTGCAGCCGTTACCCAAATAAATATTTTCTGTAAAACCATTTTTTATTGTTAAAATTCAACATCAAAATCCAATAACTTCCCTTCACGTAACACGGTAATCTGCGTCTTATCTCCCTCATCAAAAGCTGACATTGC
>JBNGDT010000273.1:0-2599 GCA_049975305.1 Bacteroidales bacterium
TACTGCATATAGCCTCAACCGCTATGTGAGAGAGATGTACTAAAAGTGTTTATGATGCGTTAATTAAACATCTTTTTTATTTTTGCCCCAGGATGACGAACATGGTGAATAAATTTTTTGTGATTACGCTGCTGGTAATTTTTAGCATTGCCGGCAATGCACAGGTGGGTGGTGATAACACCTATGCTTTTCTTGAGCTGCCTAATTCTGCACGTGTTGCTGCTCTTGGTGGCACTAATATTTCCTTGTTTGATGATGACCTCAATATGGCTTATTACAATCCGGCGTTGTTGAATAAAAATATGCATCAGCATGTGGCATTGAATTACTCCAATTACATTGCTGATATTAATTATGGTTACGCTTCGTATGCTCATCATATTGATGGTATTGGTACATTTGCTGCCGGGATGTATTATCTTAATTACGGCGAATTTATCCGTGCCGATGAAACCGGGATCATCAACGGCAACTTTTATGCTGATGAATACGCTCTTAATCTGTATTATGCCCGCCCCCTGACATGGGATTCGGCATTGAACATTGGTGGTAACATGAAAGTCATTTATTCAAACCTTGAACGATATACATCACTGGGATTAGCACTGGATGCAGGTGTCAATTATCACGAGAAGGGCTCAAATTTTTCATCTTCTGTTGTTATAAAAAACATGGGTTTTCAGCTCACAACTTATACAGATGACAATCGCGAACCCCTCCCTTTTGATTTACAAGCCGGAGTAACATACAAAACACCACATGCTCCTTTCAGGATAAGCACCGGGATGCACCAGCTTACAAAATGGAAAATGCGCTATGATAGTCCGTTGAATTTATCACAAATCACACTTGACGATAAAGAAGAAAACGATGAAATCAGCTTCAGCAACAAAATGGGGCAGATTGGCGATGAAATCTTGAGGCATATAGTTTTGGGTGTGGAAATTGTGCCTTCCGACAATTTTTTCATTTCTATGGGATACAATTATCAACGTAGAAAAGAACTCGCGTTAAGCAACAGGCCAGGTATGATCGGATTTTCTATTGGTGCCGGTATCAAAATATCAAAATTTATGCTTTCATACGGACTGGGGCGTTATCACATGGCAGGTACCAGTCATACCATATCAATTACCACTGATATGGGGGCATTCATCAAACGAAAGTAACCACGTTAAAAGCAAAAATTTTTGTACCCGTTCACAGAACACTGAAAAACAAAAGACAAAACATAAAAACAAAAATAAAAAATTGATAAAAATAATAGCAAAATCTATTGTTACTTCAAAATCAAAATAAGGTGTGAGGATTTAGGAGTTAGGTTTAAGATTTCTTATTCCCTAACCCCTATCACATAACCCCTAATTTTTGGCTTTTGATTTTGTTATTCTAATTTCAAACCGTGAACGCTTACAAATTTCCAATCCTGTACATAGATACAAAAAGGTATTGTTATCTTTACATCACCTATGGAAAAGAAACCCTTTGTCATAGCGATCGATGGTCATTCATCTTGCGGCAAAAGTACACTTGCCAGGCAACTCGCCGAAAAACTTGACATCGTATATGTTGATAGTGGTGCGATGTACAGGGCTATTACACTGTATGCATTGCAAAATGATTGCTTTGATAACAACCAATCATTAAACAGGCAAAAATTGATTGACGCCCTCCCTGACATTGATATAGATTTTGTCAAAAAAAACAATGTACACTATACCATGCTTAATAACCAGGATGTATCGGGTTTGATTCGCAGCATGGAAATCAGTAAATTTGTGTCTGAGGTAAGCGCTGTGCCTGAAGTGAGGCAAAAAATGGTGAAACTCCAGCGTAAAATGGCACAAAACAAATCCCTTGTAATGGATGGCCGTGACATTGGTACCGTGGTATTTCCTGATGCTGATTTAAAAATATTTTTGACAGCAAAAGAACAAATAAGGGCAGATAGACGTTTTAAAGAACTAAGGGAACAGGATATAAAAACGGATTTTAAAGCTGTTCTGGAAAACATCAAAAAGAGGGACAGGATTGACTCCACGCGTGCCGTCAGCCCTTTGAAAAAAGCCGGTGATGCCTTTGTAATTGATAATTCGGAGTTGACGCCAGAAGAACAGCTCGCAAAAGTACTTCAATTGGTAAAAAAACGTTAACTATTTAGGCGCATACATTTGTTATCCCAAAGGCGCTAACCCGTCTGTCACCGGGCAGGGAAATGAAAAAAAACGATAGAACGAAAGCAGGACGGCACGATGTGGAGAGGGTGTGATAGAATGCTGGAGGTAATTATTTACTGGGCGTGCCCCTGATTTCTAAGGCGGAGCGAAAAAAACTTTACGAAAGTTCCGAACTTTCGTAAAGTTCAATCACCCGTCCTTAAAAATCAGGGTCGGTCTGCGGCTATTAGCTGCTTTGCTTCGCCTTCAGACCGCGATGCTGTGGGCAGGAGCTCCCGTCTCCACTATCGTTCCGCCGGGCACAGCCCCTGTCGCTCTGCCACAGCAGCAGGCTGTAAGGCTCATCTTCAGCAGGCTAACCCTGCCTGACGCAGGCAGGCGCCTCCGCCCTCACGCAGGATAGAACGATAGCACGAAGGCGA
>JBNGDT010000274.1:0-2596 GCA_049975305.1 Bacteroidales bacterium
CATGTATATTGTCAATACAAAGAAAAACGACAGTATATTTGATTTGGAAGGTATTTTGTTTCAGGAAAACCTTATATAACTGAAGAATTGGACGGATTAAAATTCAAAATCGGACCGAAATCTTTTTTTCAGACCAACTCCTGCCAAACCGAAAAATTGTACCGTGTGGTAAAAGAAATGGTTGATGGAAATAATAAGTACCATATATATGACCTGTATTCGGGTACAGGATTACTTTCGTTGTTTTTAGCCGGAAGTGCTAAAAAAGTAACCGGGATTGAAATAGTAGAAGAGGCGGTGAAAGATGCAAAAATAAATGCTGAGATCAATGGATTAAACAATCTTTCTTTTTTTGCGGGTGATATGAGGCATGTGTTATCTTCTGCTTTTATCAAAAAGGAGGGGAAACCGGATATCATAGTCCTGGATCCTTCACGTGCAGGCGTACACAAAGATGTTATCCGGCGGGTAATGGATATTTTACCGGAAAAAATTGTGTATGTGAGTTGTAATCCGGCTACACAGGCACGTGACATAAGCCTTATGGATAATGCTTTCAGAATAAAAAAAGTACAGCCTGTGGATATGTTTCCTCATACCCATCATGTAGAGAATATTGTGTTGTTGGAAAAAAAATAATGATTTAATTACAGATAACAATTTAAACCATATTATTATGAGTCAGATAGCATTAATAACCGGAGCTACATCAGGAATTGGCAAGGCTACCGCTGAATTGCTTGTCAAAAATGGTTACAGGGTAATTATTACAGGCCGGAGAAAAGAACGCTTGGTTTCCCTAAGTGATAAATTAAAATTGCAACACAATGGCAGTGTGCAGTCCTTGCATTTTGATGTTCGCGATAAATCCGCTGTAGATGAGGCCATTTCAGGCTTGCCCGAAGATATGGCTGATATTGATATTCTGATTAACAACGCCGGTCTTGCATCAGGTTTTGATCCGGTGCAGGATGGTGATGCAGAAGACTGGGATAAGATGATAGATACCAATATCAAAGGATTGTTGTATGTTACCCGCAGGGTGGTTCCCGGTATGATTGAAAGAAAAAAAGGACAGATTATAAACATTGGTTCCATTGCAGGAAGGGAAGTCTATCCGAATGGAAATGTTTATTGCGCCACCAAGCATGCAGTAGATGCATTGACAAAATCCATGCGCCTAGACCTTTTGGAAAAAGGCATACGTGTGACCCAAATTGCCCCTGGTGCCGTTGATACTGAGTTTTCAGTCGTCCGGTTCCATGGTGATGAATCACGTGCCGAAGAAGTGTATAAAGCCTACGAGCCCTTGCATGCTGCTGATGTGGCTGAAACCATCCTGTTTGCAATTTCACGACCACCACATGTAAACATTAATGATATTCTTGTGATGCCGACAGCTCAGGCATCTGCAACCGCATTCCACAAAGATGCTGAAGAGACGTGGTGAAATATGGTAATATTTTGATTACCTTGGGGGGGAAATCGTTTTTGGCTTTGGCGGGGTAGTGGAATGCAACTTACACGCCACCGTTGATGTTTTCCACCAAAATTTGATTAAACCAAACAAGCCGTGGGAAACCTTCCGACTCCCGACTTACGGCTAATTTCTTAAAATCACACCATTACCTTACCAGCAATTTATGCGTTTTAATGTCATCGGGATGTTTCCATACACGGAGGTAATATATGCCGGCGGGAAGTTGATTTAAGTTGACCGTGTTTTCGCCTTTGGTAAGCGTTTGTTCTTTCACATGTTTGCCAAGGGCATTCATCAGGCTGCATGTTGCATTATGTGACGTGTGAATGGTAACATGGTCTGTCGCCGGATTTGGAAAATACCTGATGTTCAGATCCTTATTTTGTGTAGCCGCGCCGCTGAATGTCCATCCCCGTATTTCAATGTCATCCACGGCAACGGCTTCACCGCCACCGAAGGTAAATGAAAGATCAACACTGGGTTCATTCAGCATGCTTGCAGGCAATACCGTGTCATACATTGTCCATGTATCCTGTACTGTCATACCATCATGGATGGTAAATGTTTCGCTTCCATCATTAAATTCAACATACAGGATGCTACCACCCCAGTTTAGGGTGGAGGTTTTGTAATAGCGAAAAGAAAAACGCAGGGAGTCCATGTCTGTAAAATCCAGTGGAGAGGCCGTTTTAATAGTTGCATAATAAAAACCGCCACAGGGATATTCGGGGTTTACACCTGCATAATAACCACCGTTTTCTGCTGCATTCATGTCCACACTTGTAGAATTGAAAACCGATGCATTCCCGCGTGTAGCATATCCACAAGGAGACGGACCTTCGCCAAGGGCTGAGTCATCATTGTTGATGATGCTTGTTACCGGTGAAGTTTCAAAATCTTCAGAAAAAATTAGCATTTGGGCACTTAGCTCAGTATAACAAATACCTGCTATGATGAGCAACATAAATTTGGTTGTGTCTTTCATAATTTAGTTTTTGGTTGGGTTACACTTTACATCTATACGTAATCAGGAGCAAAAAGGTTGCCATAATAATTTATTACATGTCAAGTTTCACAAGGTTGTTATGTAAAACAATCTTGCTTTGTTTTAATTTT
>JBNGDT010000275.1:0-2557 GCA_049975305.1 Bacteroidales bacterium
TCAAAGGTGAAGGTATTGATGGATATGTGTATGACCTTCAGGGGCCGTTTCATTTGATACAAAATAAATAGAATTAGTAAAGAAAAAATGTATTTTTGAAAAATTGTTTTTTTTTGAGGCAACGAAATGAAAAAAAAGTCTGTCTTAATGAAAATTGTGTGAATTGGCAGATAAATAAATTATTTAGTTGAAATTTAAACGATAAATATTATGAAACTGAAAAAACTGTTATTCATTGTTGTGGCTTTGTTTTTCGTATCCAGTGCTTTTTCTCAGGATTACAGTCAAAAATTGTTGGTAAAATATTCGGATGAAGAAATTCAGAATATGAAAGCTAACAACCCAAATGAGTTTGAATTGTTAAATTACTTTGTGGAAAATGGTTTTCACATTATTGACATGCCTGATAAACCCATTGATTATAAAGAATTAGTAAAAATTGATGATGCAACCAAAGAAATAACCGACTCTGATTTAGTAGGTTTTAATCCCTTAGAGTATGAAGCTTGTATTTACGGAAGTGAAAGGCAATATTTCAAAGCGGGAAATACAGGAAAACTGGTGATTATCCCCAAAGCATCACAGTTAAGAAATCAAATAGAAAACATAAAAAGAATTGAAAAACGATAAGTTATGAAAAAATTAATAATTTTTACTACATTAATATTATCAAGCCTGTCCTTGTTAAAGGCACAGAGTTATGATATGGTTACCAATAATGGACAAACCGTTTCAACCTGCAGTGCAAATTTTAGTCAAGGCAGTTATACTCCCGGACAAACATACACACTGACTGTTTGCTCAGATGATGCGCTGGACCATCATGTAACAATTAGTATTTCCTCATATAATTTTCCTGCCGGAACATCCTTGTGTGTGTATGACGGACAGGATGCATCAGCTCCTGAACTAGTATGCTGGGATGAAAACACCACATCTGGTATGATTGCCGCACAAGCACAGAACACCAACGAAAGCGGTTGTCTACATTTTGTATTTAATGCCGGCGTTTCAGGAGCATCATGGTCAGGTACATTTTCATGCAATTTTGTGTGTCAGGCTCCCATGCTGGTTGATATTGTTTCTACTGATCCTCCAACGGTTGAAGAAGGGGGTGTTGATTATGTCAATGTTTGCTGGGATGAAAATAACAATCAGTCTTTTCCTGTAACGTTCAACGCAGAAGGTTCATACCCCGGGGGAACTGGTTATCCACTTGACGATGATAATGTAACGTTTACCTGGGAATTTGGAGACGGAACACAGGAATCCGGTGTCGGTTTAACTTCGGTTACGCATAATTTTCCCTCCAGAGAAGGCTATACAGTCATTTTGTCTATTGAAGATTCACAGGGGTGTACGAACACAAACTCTATGACACAAAGAGTTCGGGTATCAAGAGCTCCGATATGGAATGATGGCGGCACGTATGTTGATCCCGATGCTATTTGCATGGGCGAAGAAGTGGAAATGTGTGCTTCGTATTCTACTGAAACATGGAATAGTGCTATAACACCAGCAATCGCAGATACAACTTATTTACCTGATGGCAATGGTGTCTGTTATGAAACAAGTATCATGCAAAATCAGTTTTTACCGGGACAAACGCTTGAAGACTATAATGATATACTGGGAATTTGTTTGAATATGGAACATTCCTATCTTGGTGATTTGACAATGCAAATACAATGCCCCACTGGTCAGTCTATTCAGCTTGAAATACAAGGTGGAGGGGGCACATATTTGGGTGAACCTATTGACGGAAGCAATGATGGAATACCTGGTGTTGGGTATGATTATTGTTTCACGCCCGATGGAACCCAAACCCTCGCAGAAGCCGCTTCAGGTGTGGGTACTGTGCCGGCAGGTAATTATGCTTCGTATGAATCAATGGCAGGCCTTGAGGGATGTTTGTTGAATGGAGCATGGACTATTATAATATGTGATAACTGGACTCTTGATGATGGATTTGTATTTGGGTGGTATATTGAGTTTGATGAAAGTTTGTACCCCGATGTTTGGAGTTATACCCCGCAATATACACCCACAGAATGGTATGGTCTTTACGGATCTGAAATGGATTATCCTACAGATCAGAATTGCGCAACAGGTACTTATTTAACTACAGATAATCCCACAGAAAATACACAACAACCATTTATTTTTACCCTTACCGATGATTTTGGTTGTGAGCATGATACTGCAATGTATGTTACTGTTTACAATGAGAATGATCCTAACTGTTGTATCTTACCATCACCCGATGCAGGGGCAGATGATATTGTTTGCAGTTTATCAACAACATTGAATGCCAGTACGCCGACTAGTGGTAACAATGGCTACTGGGAACAGGTAAGCGGCCCTGGTACCGCAAGTTTTTCCGATGAAACCAACCCAAATACAAACGTTAGCGTGGATATTTATGGTGAATATGAATTTATCTGGACTGAACAATACCTTGGTAACCCGGGTTGTGCAAATTCCGATAATGTGGTAATCGGTTTTTATGAAATGCTGGATCCAACCATTACATCAATCCCCGATATGTGTGTTTCCG
>JBNGDT010000276.1:0-2529 GCA_049975305.1 Bacteroidales bacterium
GGCAGAAATATCGGGTGAAAAAACGCGTGAAAAAGGCAAAAGTTGGGAATTTTTGAAAATGTTGAGGTGAATTTCGTGTGTTATATGGTTCTGGCAGTGTCATCAAAAGCCCCCAAACCGTAAAATATTGCTTGCCGGCGGTGATGTGGTATGTGAGGCGTGTGGGCATTTTGGTTGTTTTTATTTTTAGTAGTAAAGATAGGAAAAATTGTGGTGATGGTAAAATAATTTTTTACAACCTTCTGTGTAACTATAACATATTTTGTTCTTCCCCAATAATTAAGAATAAAGGTTTTAATCTTTAATCAAAATCTCTGATTTCTGTATTTTTTATCATTATCTTTGATAACTGAATTGAATTTACAAAATGTATGACAGCTAAGAAAAAAAAGATATTTGTTCTGGATACCAATGTGTTACTGCATGATTATAATTCCATTTTTAAGTTTCAGGAAAATGATATTGTGTTGCCCATTGTGGTGCTTGAAGAATTAGACCATTTCAAAAAAGGCAATGATCTGATTAATTTTCATGCCCGTGAATTTACACGTGTACTTGATAATTTGAGTGGAGATAAAGAAACCACAGGGGGGATTAAATTGGGGGATGGCCTCGGTAAACTTTATATTGAAACGGGGAAACCATTTTCATCAAACCTGATCAACAGTTTTCCTGAACATGTGCCTGATCATCGTATTCTTGCCATTGCAGAATACCTTAAAGAAAAGAAAAAAACACACCAGGTGATATTGGTAACCAAAGACATTAATTTGAGAATGAAAGCCAAGTCACTCGGTTTAAAAGCACAGGATTACCAAAATGATAAGGTAGCCGATATTGATTTGATTCAGTCTGCAGCACTTATCAGGAGCAAAATACCCCCTTCATTGATTGGACGTTTATACACGGAACCCGAAGGTGTGCCGTTTGATGATTTTGGTTTTGATGATACTTTTTATCCCCATCAGTATTTTATCATGAAAAACGGTTCGCAATCTGCCCTGGCCCATTATAATGTGGATAAAAATGTCATCGAACGAGTTGAAAAACGGCAAGCTTATGGTATAGAACCCCGGAATGCAGAACAGACTTTTTCACTGCATGCACTGATGAGGCCTGAAATACAGTTGGTGGCACTCACCGGAAAAGCTGGTACAGGAAAAACATTGCTTTCATTGGCGGCAGCTTTGGCCCAACGGCGGAATTATCAGCAAATATACCTTGCCAGACCCATTGTTTCCTTGTCAAATCGTGATTTGGGCTACCTGCCGGGTGATGCACAGGAAAAAATAGGACCGTACATGGCACCCTTGTTTGATAACCTTTCCGTAATAAAGCATAATCTTAGTCCCACTAGTCAGGATTATCAACGTATTGACGATATGCTCAAAAATGGAAAACTGGTTATTGAGCCTCTTGCCTATATCAGGGGACGCAGTTTGTCACGTGTGTTTTTTATTGTGGATGAAGCACAAAACCTGACACCTCATGAAGTAAAAACCATCATTACCAGGGCAGGTGAGGGAACGAAAATAATATTTACCGGTGACATCCAACAGATTGATTCTCCGTATCTTGACCTCAAATCCAACGGGTTGTCATATTTGGCTGAAAAAATGCGCGGGCAAAAAGTTTTCGCCCATATCAACCTTGTCAAAGGAGAGCGTTCCCCTCTCGCAGAACTTGCTTCAGACCTTTTGTAAATGTAACTATTCAGGCAAATACATTTTTTACCGCCTGTTACCGCAGAGACGCTGAGACGCTAAGAAATGGGGAAAAACGATAGCACGATAGCGAGATAGCACGATGGAACGATAGGGCAATGGAAGGATAGAATAAGAAGTAAATAAATATGGGTGATTGGTTGTTTTCCTAATATCCGTGATAAGCCGTAGCATCTGTGTTATCTGTGTTCCATTTTATAGTTTTTATCATGAACACGGATAACACGGATATGACGGATTTACACAGTTAATTTTGGGTAATTTCCCGGTTACTCATATAAATTTTATCACTTTACATCTCGTGCAATCGTGCAATCGTGTTATCCTGATAGTCCGTTAAATTTTATAACTTTGCAACCTTGCCCGGCGCAAGACGGGTCTCCGTCTTTGCGGTGAGGAGCTACTTTTGTTGATACTGATTATTTACTTGTAAATTATGGAAAACAAACTCGCGGTAGTCATATTGAATTGGAACGGACAGCATTTTTTGGAAAAATTTTTACCCGGGGTGGTGAAGCATTCAAAAGTGCAGGGAGTGGATATTGTGGTAGGTGACAACGCTTCTGATGATGATTCGGTTGAGTGGGTGAACAAACATTTCGGAGAAAAAGTCAGTATCCTGGAATTTACAAAAAATCACGGTTTTGCCGGCGGGTATAACCGTGTGTTTCAGCAACTGAAACATGAATACATTTGTCTGCTCAATTCCGATGTGGAAATCAAACACCCGTGGGTTGAACCAGCTCTGGATTATTTGGAAAACAATGATGATGTAGGCGTTGTATGTGCCAAGCTTTTAGATCAG
>JBNGDT010000277.1:0-2493 GCA_049975305.1 Bacteroidales bacterium
CTCGAGGGCGGGAAAGCTAAACCTTTAAACACAACAACGTGGTGAAACTAAACAGCTAATAACGCATAAAATTTACATAAAACAGGCATTCATGTATTTTTACCTTTTAAATTATCTTCAAATATGATAACATTTTTAACTGATTCGTTACAAAAGTTATTATCTTTGAAAATGTATGAGCAGAAAAATAATTGCAAACCTATGCAAAGCATAACAAGAAAAATAGTAATAACAGCAGCCTTATTAGTCGGTAATCTGTGTTTTTTGCATGCAGCAACCACGGAAATACACGGTAAAGCGACTGATTATGCAGGGGAAACCCTTATTTTTTTTGTGTATGAAGATTTTATTACCGAAAAAACAAGCCCTGTTTTTTCATTGGAAATTGAAGAAGACGGAACATTCAGGCAGGAATTTGACATAAGCAAAACCAGACCGGTATTTTGCCTTACCGGGATATATAAATTATGGTTCATTGTCGTTCCGGGTGAAACATATGAACTGATACTCCCTGATTACATTAAAAAAACCAAAGCGGAAGAATACAACCCGTATTTTAAACCATTGTTGCTTATGGCTGGCATAAAAACGAATAATAAGCCAGATATAAACAATATGGTGAATCAATTTGATTACACTTTCGATACATTAATGAACAAGAACATCGAAGCCTACATGACCAAACAGAAAGTATCATCGCTTGAGGCAGATATTCAAAAGATGAAAGAGGAATATCCGCAAAATGAGCCTCCCTATTTTACCACGTGGAAAAAATTCCGTTTTGCCATGATGCGTCGGCTGGCATGGGAACGGAATCACCGTTTAGTGATCAACAAATATTTTCGTCAGGACAGTGTACATTACCAGAATCCGGCATACATGGAATTGTTTAATGATATTTTCAAGGATTATTTCGATCATTTTGCCCTCAGGCCTGACGGAGAAGAGCTTATACATGCCATAAACATTTCTAGGAGTCCTGAAAAGATTTCACATGTGCTCAGCCGCATGTTTGAACTTGACAATATGGCGCTTCGGGAATATGTTATCATCAAAGGACTAAACGATGCTTATACAAGAAATACCTATAAAAAAGAAAGCATCCTGACATGCCTGGATTCCATTGCGCGATTTTCAAAATGGCCTGAACACCGGATTTCAGCATCCAATGTAATAGAAAAATTCAAACACCTGGCCGTTGGAACACCGGCTCCTTCTCCCGTGCTTTTTTCTCCTGAAGGCGACAGCATATCAATTCGTGATTTTAAGGATCAGTACCTCTATATTGCTTTTTTCCACACCGAACTTATACCCTGTCAAAAACAAATTGGTCCTCTTATTACAATGGCAAAAGATCATAGCAATGAACTCAAGGTATTGCTTATTATCATGAATGAAGACCCTGACGCTGCCCTGAAAAATTTATCATCCGAGGTCAAATCATCAGTATCCATCGCTATCCCTGAAAACAGGAAAGAAATCAAAGCAACATGGAAAATTGCATGCTATCCCACGTATTATCTACTGGACAAGGAATCAAATTTATTGTTTTCTCCCTCCCCGGCACCCACAGAAAACTTCTCGAATTATTTCATTGATTTTGTGTTGCGTTGATGTATTAGATTGACATGATATGTTTTTCCACTATATCTCGTATTGAAGGATAGGTTTTTTTCATCAAATCAGGGATATCGGTTTTGTTCACCCACCTGCACATTTCAATGTCTTCTTCGGCTTGTGGTTTCAAGCTGTTTTTATCGCCAAAATACGTCATCAAAAACCAATGGTTTTCTTTGAGGATGGTTCTGCTTATTTGTTTGTACAAGTGGTAGGTAATTCCCAATTTATCATGTATTTTAAGTTTATCTGTATCAATATTACATTCCTCAGATACTTCCCTTAACGCACAGGTTTCCGGGCACTCATTTTTTTCAGATTTACCTTTGGGAAGGTCCCATCGTTTACGACGGTATATGAAAAGATACCTGCCATCCTTACTTTTGACGACACCACCACCGGTAATTATCAGGTCATACGCATTTTTCACGAAAGCAAGGCTCCTTTTAGGGTCTGTACCGTAAATATTCAAATGTTTTATTTCCTTGTTGGTAATAAATCTATTTATTTTTACTTTTATATCGCTGATATCAGAAATATTTACAGACTGTGTTTCAGCAATTTGACTTGCTTTTTGATCAAAGCTAAGGGAAATAAAACGTTTTTTGTAATAAATTTTAATCATTTTCTATGGAATCAATTGCACAACAAGTGGCAAAACATCAATTGCAAATTAAAGCAATAAAACTGGAGCTTCAAAATCATTTTACCTGGGCATCCGGATGGTTTAGTCCCATTTATTGCGACAATCGCAAAATCTTGTCTTATCCTGATATCCGCTCGTATATCCGTGATGCATTTGTGCAAGCGGCACAGGAAAACTTTAGTGAACCAGATGTGATTGCCGGTGTGGCTACAGGCGGTATTGCTCATGGC
>JBNGDT010000278.1:0-2461 GCA_049975305.1 Bacteroidales bacterium
GATGTCAGGGTGGAACCACATAGGCACAGTAGAACACATAGGATTTCACATAGGGCTTAAGCAATAACAATAAGGTGATTTAGGTAATCTTCCAGATACTCATAAAGATTTAATCCATCTGTTTTTACCATTCAATATAAAATCATTACATTTGCCACCTGAAAAAATTGAAAACAATTGAACAATGGCAAAGAAGAAAAAAGATACAACAAATCAGAACCTTGAAAATGTTGAATCAGCATTAAGTAAAACGGAATTATTCATTGAAAACAACCAGAAGACCATCACTTATGTTGTGCTGGCCATTGTGGTGGTTGTGGTAGGCTATTTTGTCTACAAACACTTTATTTATCAACCCAGAACAGAACAAGCTGTGCAGGAAAGTTTTGTTGCAGAACAATATTTCGCAAAAGATTCTTTCAGGCTTGCCCTTGAAGGCGATGGTCTCAATTATGGGTTTCTCGACATCATTGATAATTATGGAAACACCCCTTATGGAAATTTGTCAAAATATTATGCCGGGGTATGCTACCTGAACCTGGGGGAATACGAAGCTGCCATAGCATACCTCAAAGATTTTAAATCAGATGATATGATGATTGGAGCCAATGCTTTTGGCCTCATCGCAGATGCTTACCTTGAAATTGATGACACAAAGAATGCAGTTAAATTTTATGATAAAGCTGCAAAACAGGCAAACAATGAATTTCTATCTCCTGTCTATCTCATGAAAAAAGGCCAAACCCTGGAAATACAAGGCGATTACAAAAAAGCACTGGATGTCTATAATACCATTGAAAAAGAGTGGTACGGCACACGTGAACAACGAAACATTGAAAAATACCAGGAACGTGCAAAACTTCATCTAAATAAATAATATTCCGGAGATTAAAACCTTGTATTAATCAGTCATAAAGGCTTCTGTAAATATTTGTTAATAGTGATTCATATCGGTAAAATCAGTTACTTATTAGGAGGGAAACTATTCCTAACCCCTAACTCCTCTTAATAGTAACCGTTTTTAACCATATTTTAATATTTAGTTACTTTTAATATAAATATCATGTCAACACAAAAACGCAATCTATCTGACAATCAATACCGTGACTACAGTGGTACAAGCACATGGAAAATTGGTATCCTGACTGCTGACTGGAATCCCGAAGTTACTCATGCCTTGCGCG
Organism: Bacteroidales bacterium; assembly: GCA_049975305.1. Lineage (GTDB taxonomy): Bacteria > Bacteroidota > Bacteroidia > Bacteroidales > ML635J-15 > JAQIBY01. The sequence goes on from JBNGDT010000278.1 coordinate 1,185, forward strand.
ACGCTGCCAGAAAAACCATTTTACAGGCAGGTGTAAAAAAAACCAACATTCTCAGCTACACTGTTCCCGGAAGTTTTGAACTCATAAAAGCAGCTAAATGGATGTCGGAAAAAACTGACGTTGATGCTGTAATTTGCCTTGGATGTATCATTCAAGGCGAAACCAGACATTTCGATTTTGTGGCAGCAGGGGTTACTGATGGCATCCGTGATTTGAATATCAGATACGATATTCCCGTTATTTTTGGTGTACTGACTACCAACAATCAACAACAAGCCATTGACCGTGCCGGGGGAAAATACGGGAACAAAGGCAATGAGGCAGCAGTAGCAGCGCTTAATATGATACAGCTAAACAAAGAATTGACATCAGAATGAGAAAAGTTCTTCCATTCATATTACTTGGCTTGTTATTCTGCTTTCAACCCGGATTTGCCGCAAAATGGGAAAAAGCCACCGTTATTACAAAAGAACAGGATACCTTATGCGGTGAAATCAAAACCGGTAAACAAAATTTCAGCACATTCATCAAATTCAGGGATGCAGAAAACAGGAAAATGCACCTTAAGCCCGATTATATCCAGCGGGTGATCACAAAAACCGAGGTATATGAAGCCATTTATTTCAACAAAGAACTCATCGGGTACAACATTTGGTGTTTTGGAAAAGTCATTACGCAAGGAAACATCAGCATTTTTGATGTCCATTATCCATACAAAAGCTGTGCATGCAAAACTGCAGGTTCTTACTATCACCACTGGGTTTTAAAAGCCCCTGACAAACCTTTATTCATCATTGATCATAACTTCTTGTCAGAAAAAATCAACAACATAAATGCCATATTGGACTACTTCGACCATAATCAGGATGTAAAAGATACCTTATTCACATTTGAGGGAACCAGGACAGAATTCAAAAACATCATTGAACATATCAATCAAAAACAACAGGAAAACAACCGTACTTATTCACAAGATCACAATTACCAAACATCAGGAAAACACCATTGAGAATGCATGAGTTTAGTTTCAGGTTCATTCAAAAAATAAAATGCCAACAAAACAAAAACCGGATGAGCCGGCAGCAATTTTCTTCATTCATGCCAATACACGCGTTTATTTCAAAAGCCATTTTAGTAAAAATTGATGCATTATACAGGTTTCCAACAGAATCTAAAGGTGCATTGGGTCACCCAAAATAAATTTAATGTAGGTAATCTATTTCGATTAAATTGCTTTTTATGTTCTTTTGTGCCGTCAAAAGAACCAAAACCTCGTG
>JBNGDT010000279.1:0-1833 GCA_049975305.1 Bacteroidales bacterium
ATAGTTTATGGTGGCGGCGGTATCATGCCCGATATTTTTGTGCCTGTGGATACCACCGGAAACAGTGAATTGTATCAACAAATACAAAGCAAAAACCTGGTGTATGAATTTTCTTTTAATTATGTGGAACAAAACCGGGCACGTTTATCACAGTATAAAGATGTTACGGACCTGGTTAATGATTTGAAAGGTCACGCTGTGTTTAATGAATTCATTGCTTTCACAAGAGAAAACGGCATAAAAGTTAATCCACAACAACTTAAACAAAGCAAAAAGATACTGAAAACACAGGTATATGCTATGATCAGCAGAAATATCCTTAACGATGATGGTTTTTATCCCGTCATTCACCAGGTGGATACAACGTTTAAGAAAGCGTTCCATGTGATGGAAGAAGATTGGGATTTGATGGAGTACTTTGGTTCAAAGGCATTATAAATCGGATTTAAGGTTGTATAGAAAAAACCAGTTGAAATCAGCATGTACACGCTGGTATCGTGCAAATAGGACTGGGATCAAACGTTTTTTACCATATCCAGATATTAACGCCTGCATACACAAGCATTAAAACAACACTCCAGCCTATCCATGATGAAATCGGAATATATTGGGCAGGATGTATTTTTTTCCGTACCCACAAATAAGCAATCAGGATGATTTTTTGCACCATATATGCAATGACAGTGGCGTAAGCAACACCGACAATGCCCATGATTTGAATGAACCATATGGAAAGTCCAACGTTGATGGTAAGTTCAATTAGGGATGATACCATGATGGCCCTTGTTTTCTGCCAGCCAATCAGTATGGTTTGAGGAAACAGAAGCCGTGACAGAATAAGCAACAAGTAAACATTGAAAACGGCAGCGCTCGGTAAAAAGTCGGGATTGAAAACAACCGTGTACAGCCATTTGGATGTGAGCAGGAAAAGAATGCTCAGCGGAAACAACACCGCCAAGAGTTTTTTTGATTTTTTGCGCATGCTTTTCATGGCAGCCAATCTGCTGTCTTTTGTGGAAAATTCCGGTATCATAGCGTTGGAAAATGCATTGGCAAGCAGCACAATAAAAGGCAGTTCGCGCGCTCCGTACCTGAAAATAGCGAAACGGGCTTCGTCAAAGTGGTAGGAAACCAAAAATCCGTCAAAATAACTTGCCGAACCGGTCAGCAATATACTAAATATAAGAGGGGAAGCCAAATGCAAATGCTTTTTGATGAGATCAAAACGCAGCTCAAATTTACTGTACCTGCGAATCAAATACACCAGGAAAAGAAATTTCAGAGCATTGACAGCAAGCAGGCCGTACAGGCCATAGCCCAGGTCGTTTGTGAGCAATACCGGCACAGTAACGCAAATCAATTGCAATGTCAGGCTTATGGTGGAAAAAAGTACAATGTTTTTGGATTGGTTTTTAAGCAGAAAAATATATTCAATCAGGTTGTTGGGACCTGACAGGATGATATAAGCTATCAGTATTTTGAGGTAGGGAACAGAGCTGGTATGTAGTGAAAGTAACCGGGCAAAGGAATCATCAATGAGGTACACAAAAATACCGGCCATCGTGCTCAAAAAAAGCATAAGCAGGGCGGCATTAAAAAGAATTCCGGTGTCGTCTTTTGTAGTAGCATGGTCTGAAACTTTTGTTTTATATAGCGGCAACAGGGATTGTATAAGTCCTGATATCCAAAAGAAACTCACACTACCGGCAATGAGCAGGAAGGTTTCATAAATACCAATTTCTCCCTGTTTCAGGGCCGATTTAGAAAAAACCATGCTTATCAGGAAAAGAATACCAAACCTGAACAGTTGAAAAAACTGCAATCCGGTTATAT
>JBNGDT010000279.1:1843-2443 GCA_049975305.1 Bacteroidales bacterium
TGTATTTTCCCGGTTTGAACATGTTGAACATGGTAATTTTTTGCAAAGATAGCATTACCTGATGGTTGAAAATTTATTTTGGAAAAAATCTTTTTGTTTGGGAATAGATTTTTCTATCTTTGCCTCACTTTTAAAATGGTGGGTGTAGCTCAGTTGGTTAGAGCACTGGATTGTGGTTCCAGGGGTCATGGGTTCAAATCCCATCTCCCACCCAAAAGACAACGCAGTTGGCTGGAGCTCGCTGTGTAATTTTATGTTTACAATTTATCATAGATAATTACGAAATTAAATACACGTAATTTGTGGTATGATATTTTTTGGATTTTCTGCAACTATCACATATCCATCTAATAATCTCTTGTATTTCTATATTGCCAATTGATTGCACACGTATATATATTGCATATTATGAAAGCATTAGATTTATTTCTTAATCCCTCATAAATAGCTTAAGAAAAAATTATCATTCGGTGGAAGAAATTAAATCAATCCTTGATAGCAAAAAATATGATATCTCAGAGAGACACATCTATTATACTTTATACTTCAGGGCATCTCTAAAAACCTCTGTTAATATATTTTGTTGATTGTTAATAACTT
>JBNGDT010000280.1:0-2443 GCA_049975305.1 Bacteroidales bacterium
ACAGCTCAAACAAAACTTCCCCCTGAAATATTTCCTTGGAGACAATGAAAATGCTTTTAAAATCCAGATAGTTACGAATCTTTAAATATCTTTTTTTATTTTTACCGGACAGTAATGTTTAAAACATATAAAATTACACAAAAATTACGTTTTTTCAATATAGAGTCAGATATTTGTTTTCTCATGCGATATTGCTTTTTCATCATAACAATGCTTATTGTCTTTACGTCAATTTCAGTTGAAGGCCAGCAAAAAGACATTGAGCCCAATGGATACAATGTGTTTTATTATCCTGACGGACAGAAAAGCAGCGAAGGATACATGAAAAACGGGCAGCCTGAAGGCATGTGGATAAATTATTATCTCAACGGACAGGTTCGTTCCATGGGGAAAAGAACAAATCATGAGCTTGACAGTACCTGGGTTTTTTACGATGAAAATGGGAACATCACAAAAATAATCAATTACAAAAATGGAAAAAAACACGGGTATTATTACACTTACAATACCGTTGAAACGGAAGATTCTGTCAAAAACATCATGGTATCCAAAGAATTGTATTATAATGACAAACTCAATGGTAAATCTTTTTATTATGATAAAAAAGAAGAATACCTGAAATACACATACCATTACGACAATGGAAAAAAGCACGGCCTTGGCAAGCAATACAATGAGGAGGGCAAGGTGATAAACCTGTTTGAGTATTTCAATGGTTTTTTGGTGGAAAGCTCCATGGTTAACCGGCACAACAGCAGCGGTGAGAAAACCGGGAAATGGCTGACATTTTACCCAGCCGGCCAGATAGAAACCGAAACGCATTACATCAATGGCAAAAAGCACGGCAGGTACAGGAAATACGATAAAGCCGGTAACATCATTGAAGAACAACAATACAGTATGGGCAAACGTATTATTGCTGAGCAGGAAGCTGCAAAACTTGAAGCAAAGCTCAAACAAGTTTATTATAACAACGGGAATCTCAAATATGAAGGAACATTCATTGACAGCATTCCCGTTGGGATACATAAAACCTACAATATAAACGGCAGCCTGGACAAAGCCATGGAATACACTCTGCAGGGAGACCTGGAAGGTGAAGGGGGTTTAACCAAACAAGGACTGAAAGATAGTGCCTGGACATTTTATTTCCCTACCAAAGAACCCAGGTGCCGCGGGGCATTTAAAAACGGTAAAAGACATGGGAGGTGGGAGTTTTATTTTCAAAACGGAAACACTGAACAAGTTGGCCAGTACAAGGAAGGCAAACCACATGGGGAATGGAAATGGTATTACCCGGAAGGCAACCTGCTGAAAGAAGAAAATTACAACATGGGAAAACTGGATGGAGAACTGCTTGAATTAAGCCCGGAAGGTGATACCATACAGCACGGTGAATACATGGATGGAAAAAAATCAGGCAAATGGATGTACCATGTGGGTGATCATAAAGCAGTAGGAAGTTACCGTGACGGCCTGAAACATGGTGTGTGGAAACATTATTACCGTGGTAATATACTGATTTTTGAAGGCGAATATGTAAACGGAGAGCCTGACGGATTGCATCAACACTGGTATATCAATGGGCAGCCTGAGTTGGTGGGAAAATACATCATGGGTAAAAAAGACGGCCTGTGGCAAAAATACCACCGTGATGGCAGCCTGTTTATGGTGTATAAATACGACCATGGAAAATTGAAAAAAATCAATGGCAAAAACTGGGAAAAATGGCAAGAACAATTTGACTAACAGCATCAACATACCCTGCCTTGTTTTATCCATGTGTTTTTTGATGATTGGCATGAATTTTTATGCTCCCGCCCAGATTGTCGAAGAGGATATTGGTGCTGCCGTTTCAAAACCACCAGCCCCATTTATCCGGTTTGATTCCAAAAACAGTTTTATCTCCAATTCCGGCGTAAAAATATGGGGACTCAACCTGGGATTGAACTACTCGGATACTTTCAAATACGGTTTTGGTCTGTATGGCCTGTCCACACCACTGAAACGGGATTTTTATGAAATGCACAACGGCATACGGGATACCATACACACAGAATTGAATTATACTTACCTGGGGTTGTTTGTGGAATATGTTTTTTACCAGACAAAACACTGGGAAGGCAGTTTACCTATACAGATTGGTGTGGGAGGCACCAGTTTTTCAGGCAACGCCAACGACAGTACCTATGTGTATCATCCTAAATTTGTGATGCATTATGAAGCTACCCTTACCGGTCACTACCGGTTTTTGCGGTATTTTGCGGTTGGTGGAGGTATTGGGTACCGGATTATGTTGATTGACAACAAACCCCTGAATCTTCAGCTCACCAGCCCCATCTATATATTAAAAGTGAAATTTTTCCTTGGCGATGTGTACCATGATGTGAAATCTTTATTTTGATTATGTAATGCTGCCTCCTTAGCTTGTAATGTCTTATAA
>JBNGDT010000281.1:0-2417 GCA_049975305.1 Bacteroidales bacterium
TAATCCACAAATTGAATCATCGTTACCGGCATTGGCATTTGGTTTTTTATAGAAAGTGACAAAAGCAGTGTCCATGTCGGAGCAACCAATGTTATTCAACGTCCAAATGAAAGGGATTGTCACGCGGGCAGTATCACCAAAAGCTCCTGGTGTAATGGTTACTGTAGCATCCGGGTTATTTTGTTCACCATTCCAATTTACTACGTGCGTTTCACACACCCATGATCCGGCAGCAAATCCGGAACCAATGGTATCAGCATTAAAGGTATATTGATTACCACACACTTCAGGTTGATCGTCGTTGCCAACATACGCATAGGGTTCACGTGAAAATGTAATTTGTGTCTGTGCTTGATTGGTACAAACAACACCTTCTTCTTCGGTAGTTTCTGTCTAATAAAAAGTCACCGTCCGTGAATTTCCGTCGCCATAATTTGAAATTGTAACGGTTGTATTTGTTGCATTCGGATCATCAAAATTGGGATAATATGGAGTTCCCTCAGAGGTTGCAGTCCATGTGCCCTCCCCAATAACATTTGAGACACTTAGTTCATATGTCTGACCACATGTAGTATCAGCGGTTGTGTTAATATAGGGTTCTGGCTGTTGAATAAACGTAATGTTTACATGATCATTATCATTACAGCCTCCGTTGTTTTCAGTCCATGTTAATGTATAAGTACCATGGTTAATTGCTGTAACGGCTGTTTGTGGATCACTGGAATTCTCAAAGTTTACCTGAGTCCCTGTCCAGTATCCGGTTGAACCCGAAATACTGGGAATAGCATTTAATGTATCCGTTAAACCACATACAATGTTATCTTCACCAGCATATGCAATCGGTGTCTGATTGAAATGTACCAGTACCGTATCGCTGTTTGTACAACCTGCATTGTTAACTATCCAGGTAAACACAACATCCCCATACCCGCTAACCAGTACATTCATTGCAGTATCATGGACAGTGGAACCAACAATGGGAGAAAATGATTCAGAAGCATACCATGTGCCAGTCATGCCTGCTGCCGGGGCATTGGCAAAAACCTCAACTTCCAGATTGCATACTGAGAGTTCATTATGTATGGTATGTGCTATCGGATTTTGATGCCAAATAACAGGTTTCCCCTGCGCAACAGAATAACATGGATCAGTTTGATCAGGATGTCCACTGCCATCATCATTTCCGGCAACAGCGGATACATAATAAACTGTTTCAGTATTTAATCCTGTAATACTTGAAAAACAGAATTCGGTAGTAGAACTTGTTGCCAATACAGTAGGAGGCATTGCCCCGTCATGTAAAATAAACTCAAAGACATCATCACCATCCAACACTTCATCGCCGTTATGCCATCCTGTTGAGGTACATTCGTTCTGGCATAAATGAACAGGCTCAAGATCGATCATACTTCCTGCATTTGTTGTACAACTGCAATCGTGTGATCCCACAAAATTAAAACTGCTGCAACCGTTTGTATCATTTACATCCAGATCATAAGTGGATCCGCTTGGGAAAGTTTCTGAATAAGAACCTGTATAAGAAGAGCCATTTACAATAAACTCGGCCGGATCACCATTGCTGTCAATGACATCAAAGCTTACTTCATAATCACCAGCAACACAAACGGTATCGGAGAAATTCTCCACACTAATGGTAGGATTAATGGTAATATCGAAACTTTCGTTTTGGGAACAATCATTTGCATCAGTTACTGTTACGCTGTATGTTCCATCTTCATCCAGTGAAATTGAGCTACTGGTTTCGCCTGTTGACCAATCATAAGAATATGGTGCTGTTCCATTGAGTACTTCAACGGTAGCTGTAGCATTATCACCTTCACATGTTGTGGTATCATAATTAACAGTAATATCCAGATCAGAATAATCCACATAAACATCATCAGTTTCAACGCATGTTCCATACGTTACGGTTACAGTATATGTTCCCGGGGCAAGATCAGTAGCTGTTTGAGATGTTTGTACCGGGTCAGTACTCCACTCAAAAGTACAATCTGCGGGGTTAGCGCCATCCACTTCAGCAGTAGCATCAAAAGGCCCGTTACAGATATCTCCTGTTGCAGTAGCATTTACACTGATACTGCCTTCATCCGATATGGTAAAATTAATCACGGTATCGCCACAAGGTGCTTCATCAGTAACGGTTACGGAATAAGTACCAGGGTCAATGTTGTTTAAAAACATGCCGGTATCGCCGGTACTCCAATCCACAACCGGGGTGCCGGAGCATGAACTGTTTACAGTAATTGATGCTGACCCGCCTATGCCACAAACGGCATTATTGGTGTTAAGCGTTACCTGAAGTGCTGGATCAATAAAGGGTGCAGCGAATCCGTAAGTACACAAAGACGTTCCATTTAAATCGCTGTATCCATCCATAGCAAGGATATACTCTCCCG
>JBNGDT010000282.1:0-2379 GCA_049975305.1 Bacteroidales bacterium
TGGTACAACATAGTTTACAAGCCATGCTCGAACTCGGGAACCAGGGCATCATCAGCTTGCCGGAAATCGCTGAAAAAATGGCTCACAATCCGGCACTGCGTTTTAAAATCAAAGACCGTGGATTTATCCGTCAGGGGTATTATGCAGACCTTGTTTTGGTCAATCCCAGTCAATCTTATACGGTCAACAACAAAAACACGCTGTACAAATGTGGCTGGTCTCCTTTTGAAAATCAGACATTTTCACACTCCATCAGCAAAACGCTGGTTAACGGTAAAATTGTTTTTGACGGGACCCGCATTGTTGAAAAACAGGGTGCGATGCCGCTTTATTTCGACCGGTAAAATTTTATCCATGGCGCTTATTATAAACAAATGAGCCTAAGCATTGTAATTTACATACAAAGGTTTTATCTTTATATTTGTAAGAATCAAAACAACGAAACATTATGGGAATCAACTACGGAAATAAACCAGTGCATAAAACCGTAAAGCAGGTAGCAGAACACATGGCTGTTGCAGCACGCACTGCTCCTAAAACCAGGGGTCGTGATGTCATTCATACCGCCATTGTGGATGGAGACGACATCAACCCATTGGTTGCTGAAATGAAACATATTGCTGAAGCATACAATATGGACTTTTTTGCCCGTGATGCTGAAAATGTGCTCGATGCTTCATGCTTGCTGTTAATTGGGTGTGAGATTAAATCCATGAACCTTACACCATGCGGCATGTGTGGGTTTAAAAATTGCGCTGAAAAAAATAAACATCCCGGTGTTCCTTGTGTTTTTAACAGCATGGATGTTGGCATTGCCATAGGTTCTGCCATTTCAATTGCAGCGGATTTCAGGGTGGATAATCGCGTGATGTACACCATTGGTCAGGCAGCACTGAACCTGGAATATTTTGATGACGATGTGTCAATTGTGTGTGGCATTCCGCTCAGTGCAACCGGGAAAAATCCATTTTTCGACCGAAAGAAAAAATAACATGAAGCCAAAAATTTATATCCTGGACAGTGTCCATCCTCTTTTCAAAGCAAGGTTGGCGCATAAATTTGATATCCATGAAGATTTTACATCAGGACGGGATGCATTAACAAACAAAAACAAACTCAGTGATGCACACGGCATCATCATCCGGAGCCGCATTCAATTTGACAAGGCCATGATTGATGCAGCCCCGCAACTTCAGTTCATTGCACGGGTAGGTGCAGGCATGGAATCCATTGATGTTGATTATGCCGAAAAAAAAGGCATCCGTTGCCTCAATTCGCCCGAAGGCAACCGCGATGCTGTGGCCGAACACACCATGGGCATGTTACTGAATCTGCTAAATCACCTGAACCGTTGTGACAGACAGGTCAAAAATGGTGTTTGGCAGCGGGAAGAAAACAGGGGGATGGAACTCAAAGAAAAAAACGTTGGTATCATTGGTTTTGGGAATATGGGGTCTGAATTTGCCGCACGTTTGCAGGGGTTTTCATGCAAGGTATTGGCTTATGACAAATACAAAACGGATTATGCACCTGATGCGGTAACCGAATGTGATATGGACACAATTTTCAGGGATGCCGATATCGTAAGCTTACATATTTCGTTAGATGAAAAGAATTTTTACATGGCAGATGAAAGCTGGTTCAATGCGTTTCATAAACCCATTGTTTTGCTGAACACATCACGTGGGCCTGTTGTAAAAACCAGCGCGCGTGTTGAGGCATTGAAAAACGGGAAAGTGCAGGCAGCCGGTCTTGATGTGATTGAATATGAAGAACACAGTTTTGAGAACACCAAAAACCTGACTGAACATGCAGACTTCAAAGCACTTGCTGCCATGGACAACGTGCTTTTTTCACCACACATTGCCGGGTGGACTGTGGAGTCAAAAATCAAACTGGCTGAAGTGTTGATAGAAAAGATAATGTCGCTTCATTTATGAGTGCGGTATAAAAAGTCGCAATTATTCAGGTGCATACAATTTCCCTGCCTGTAACCGCGAAGAAGCTAAAGCACAATGAAATGGGAAAATTTAATTTTATCGCTTGTCAGAAATTATGCTTGACTGCCTTCCGTTTTTACCCTTTTTTCCTTCCCCTTACCATACCTTTAATCGTGCTGTCTTATCCGGTTGGTAAATTATCTGTCTGGCGGTGTTGGCCAAAAGCCGCAAAAGCATTGGGATACGCCTCAAATATCTACACTTCTTATCAAACCGAATAGTTTGTAGTTATTTGTTAACTCTCATATAATTCTTTCTAAATGTAATGTTATCTTTTTTGTAGTTCCCGTGTTTTTTCCAGGGGCGGGTATATTAGTAAAAGAAACTTCTAAAAATTGATTTCCCTATTTTATCATAACATAATTCTGCAAACAAAAAT
>JBNGDT010000283.1:0-2343 GCA_049975305.1 Bacteroidales bacterium
TACGATATCTGGCGCTCCCTCTCACGTCATCAATTGGAAAGCACGCATCCATGCTAGCATTGGCAGCTTCCTGGATCGTGTCCTCCGTTATTTCCTTTTCCGATAATATCGTCTCAACAACTGGCGGCATTAACGGTGTTGCCGCTACAGAAGCTAAAGCCACTTTGAAACGGAACCCCGATTCTGTCATCTTGTCCGGGAAACCATACACGGTTACCCCGACGATCGCCAGGTCGCTCAATTTATTGCGGCCTAACTTGAGATAAGTTCCCTTTGCGCCTTTTTCCGGCAGCGGGAAGCTGATGGATGTTACAATTTCACCAGGCTGCAAACTGGTCTTGCCTGGTCCTGTAAAGAAGGTGACAAGGTCTTCAAAACGCTCGCCGTCCTTACTATATATATTAAGGCGGCCGCCAAGCACCAGGCAGGCTCCCAATGTATCACCAGCCGGGGAAGCATTACAGATGTTTCCCACAATTGTGGCGCGATTTCTTAATTGATAACTGGCTACGCTTTTCGCAGCCTGTGCAAGCAGTGGGTAATGCTTCTGAACATCTGGATGAGCCACCACACGGTTCATGGGAACTGCTGCACCAATCTTCAACCCGCTTTTTGGGTCAAATGCCAGCACATCAGTACCTTCCAAACCCTTGATATCAACAACATACGCCGGCTTGAAAGCTTTATCCCGCATGCGCACCAACAAATCAGTGCCACCCGAGATAAGCCGCGCCTCGCCAGCATGTTCTACCAGGAAGCCACAGGCTTCATCCAGTGAAGCCGGTTTTACATAGGTGAATTCCGGAAGTCCTGGATGTGGATTCAACATAGTTTTTTCCTTTTGTAGGTGTTATACCGGCGGACTTGCCGCCGGTATAACATTCATTCTCAATTCGATCAGATTACCAAATGCCTTAACCAAATTACTGGTCGAGGTTTTCCCGTTCAACCACACCAATTTTCTCGGGCGGAAAAATCAGGAAAATCACATTCAGTAAAATACCAACGATGGCTGCAAACACGATGGCCGGGATGCCGTCGGGGAAGACAGCAGGAATCGCGAAGGGGAACATACCATTGGGCATGGCCATGCTGCCGCCGATGCCGGTAACAAGGATGGCCGAACCAATAGCCAGTTGGCGGGGATCAAACAGGTTGACTTTTTCGGACACGATCAAAGCCACACCCTGCATACCAATTACGCCAAACAGGTAAATAGACAGGCCGCCGGTTACTGCCAACGGGATCGAGTTCACCAACGCGGACAGTTTCCCAATAAAGCCCAGCAAAATGGCGATGCCGCCGGCTGTCATCATCACAGCCACAGAATAGTTGCGCGTGATGGCCATCAGCGAGTTGTTCTCGCCATAGTTCGTGCCCGAGCAGCCGCCCAGGAAACCGACAATCATATCATCCGTACCATCTGCAACCAGGTTCAAACCGATCAATTTCTTGATCTCAAGCGGTTCACGGCCCATTTGCTTGGCCAGCGCATCAATGTACAGGCTCATCTGATACAGGTGAGCCGTAGATTCGGGAACAGTAGCGATAGCAACCAACGCAATGCTCAACACCGTACCCCACGCAGCGGGGTTGCCAAATGCAGGCAAAGTGATGTTGGGAACGCGCACCCACTGGGCGGCAACAACACCACTGAGATCAGCCAGCCCCAATATCGCAGCCACAATATAGCCAAATACAGCGCCCAGCAAAATAGGAAGCATGCCGATCAAACCCTTACCCTGCAAGTAGACTGAGAAGAGAACTGTAGCAACAAGGGTGATCAAAGCCACTGCCCAGTTCGCGGAGGCCATACCAAGTGCGGAGCCTGCCAGGGCAATACCAATTGTGATCGCGATGGAACCGGTGACAACGGGGGGGAGAACCTTATCAAGGGCCTCCTTACCGATGCGCATGATCAACAATCCCACCAGAATGTTGAGCACACCAGTTCCCATAATACCCACCTGCACGATGCGGACACCGTCCGGGCAGTAGGACATAGCGGCATTGCCGAAGCAAGCCGGGTCATAAATAGACATGACGGACGCCACAACTGCGATGTAGCTGAAGCTGGAACCGTAGTACATAGGAATCCGGCGACCGCTGACCAACAAAGCAATGATGGTGCCGATACCGCTGGCAAGCAGGGTAACGCCAACATCAAACTTGGTCAAAATTGCAACGAGAACGGTGGCCGGGAACATGGTCAGCACTTGCTGGAAGCCGAGGCTCAGCATTGCGCCAAGGGGCGGGGTATCTTGCGGAAGGTACCCAAGTACTTCTTCTGGCGATTTTTTCATTTTATTAGCTCCTGATTATTAAATAAATTAGTGATTACAT
>JBNGDT010000284.1:0-2339 GCA_049975305.1 Bacteroidales bacterium
TATAAAGCTTCTGCCTCATATACAGTATTTTAGATAAGTAATCTGCGATAAAATATGGATCCTGCCAGGGGCACCAGCAACACATACCCGATGCTGCTTGCCAGGTTTGACATGATGCCTGCAAACACAATCACAAACGTGATGATGCGTTTGTGTGATGACATGACAAGCATCCGGATTAGTGCAGACAGCAAGTCTGACTTTTCAGCAATGCCAATACCCAGCATGGCCACCAATACTATCCCCAGTGGTGCAAAATCGGTGAAGTTTACCACCATTTTGGTAATGATTTGATCAAGTCCGGATTTTGATAATAAGTTGATTACAGGTATTTCTTCGCCTGTGGCCGGATGGATAAGCATGCCAGTCTAACAAACCTCCCACAAACGATAAAATTAGGGCAAATAACGCCAGCAGGGCAAATAAAGTTGCAGGGTGAGGTAACGCATTTCCTACTTTTTCAACGCCATTCAGAAACCGGTTCATCAGGCCTAATCGCTTCTTCTTTTTTTTCATAATCAGTGGTTTGTCATTTTACAATGGCATAATCACCGAAATCTGCCCACACACGTCAGAAGGAGCATCTTCCGGATTTATGCGTACTAAAATTGAACAGCACAGATATAAACTTGTTCAATCTGACAAAATTTATTGACTTTCTTGTTTCAGAAAGGGAAATCCGATTAAGGCCACTTAAAGTAATACTTGTACACAAGCTAATCTACGCTCTGTAAAAATAACTGCTGATGATGAACACGATTGAAATAATAATAAAAGCGTAACCAACACCAACCAAATCACTAAATATACCAAGCAATACAGACATAAATGCTGCTGCTAACGATTCCACCTGGCTAAGTGCTGATAATACCGAAGCATGTATTCTGGAATTTGTTAATGAGACAATATGAGACACGCCCATTGGCCTGCGGAGGTTTTCTATGATGATGATCAACATAAAAGGAACAATGGCAACAAGCGGAATCCCAATGATTTCACCTATACCAGCAATCAGTCCTATGGATAATCCTGAAATGAGTGTAATGTTCAAAGGCAGATTTAGATTTTTGAATTTACTGGCAAAACGCCCTGAATACCGTGATGCCTGGCTACTGAATATGTAAATGAAAAAATATGTGATGCCAATAATGACAGAGATTTTATCTTTTTGTTCCAGTCCATATAACACTGGTATCAGTGGAGCAATGTTTTTTATTATTGCCTGTAAGTATTCACGGCTGGCTTTATAAAACCCACTGAAAACAGATACGTTTAAAACTACCCTTATCCGCCTGTATGAACGAAAAGTAAGCAAAAAATCGCGCCATACCAGCCTGAAATGTATTTTTACATCTTTCCATCTGAGTGATTTTAGTTCCCCGTCAAGCCATGATGGATATGATAAAAGCAATATCATATCAAGGATATATGGTATGATGGTAAACAAAAAGATTGCTCGGTAATTACCCTGGTAAAATACAATCACGCCTGCAATCAAGGCAGATAAGGCTGAGCCCATTTGCGACCAGGAGCGTGTATGGCCGTAGTAATTCACTTTTTGTGATTCCCATCCATGTTTGTCTAAGTAGTGAAATATCATGGCTTTATGAACCCCACTTCGGAAAGCATCGCCGAGGGCATACAATATCATGGCAACGACAAACAACCCAAAACCGTTTGAAAAATAAAACACAACAAAAGCTGCAATATATACCGCAAAAGACATCACCATTGTGCGACGGCGTCCTGTCGTATCTGCAAACATTCCGGAGGGAATCTCAAACACATTGATCAATATTTCACGCAGGCCAAATAACAATCCGATTTGCGTATAACTTAACCCGTTAGCCAGGAAAAACAACAACAGAAAGGGTTCAAAAAAACGCAGATTCTTCAGAAACCCATACAGGCTAAACTTATAATATTGTAGGTCTTTTTGCAATTTCATGATAACCAGTTGTATGTGTTGTGAGCCGTAATGTTGTTCGTTGGCTAAACGTCACAATCAGAGGATAAAAGTAGCAATTGTTTGCCACTTTTCATTCTGAAGAATGCAAGCAATAATCGCGTTCAAAAATAATCATCCCAATTCTCTCATAGTAATTCTTTTAAAATTTACAGTTGGTTTTGGGAAATCTGGTTTATTTGTGTAGGAGTTGAATAAAATCCAAAACTTGTCCGGCGTAATGAAATGAAGACGTGACCTGTACCGACGGATGTCGGTAGTTCAAAAAGCAAAATCCAAAACCCAAGCTCAAAACAGTTGATACTAAAAAAGTAAATTCTTTTTTTGTTGACTTGTTAATTGTTTAGTTTCACCACGTTGTTGTGTTTAAAGG
>JBNGDT010000285.1:0-815 GCA_049975305.1 Bacteroidales bacterium
CATCAACACCACGACACGCAGTGTTTTATCTGCAACATCTATTAACTCTTTATCCTTGGCAAAAATGGTAATCAACGGGTGACTCAAAAAAAAGAGAATGCAAAAAGATACCACCGAAAATGCAGTAGCTGACCTGATACCAGCTCTCAGTACATGCATAACACGTGAATAATTTTTTGCTCCATAATTGTACCCCGCAATGGGCATAAACCCTTGATTTATACCAGCCAATGGCATAAAATTAAACATCAGTAACCTGAAAACGATTCCAAAAGCAGCTACATAAACAGGCCCGCCATAATGCAACAAACTATTGTTGATTAAAATTACAATCAGCGTAGATGCTGCCTGCCTTGCAAATAAAGCCGACCCGATGCCAAAACTTTCTTTCAATATAGAAAAACTGGGACGTTTTTGAATGTGGTGAAAACTGAGTTTCAGGGTTCCTTTCTCTAAAAACAAATATACGGTTGCCCATACAGCACTTGACATCTGCGAAAGCACTGTTGCCAATGCAGCTCCACGAATCCCCAACTCAAAAACAAAAATAAATACCGGGTCAACGATAAGGTTCAGCACAGCTCCAAATATCATAACCTGCATGGCAAATTTTGCATTCCCTTCCGCTCTGATGGCATGCATGGTAATGTGTGTGTAATTCATAAAAAAACTGCCAATCAATGCTATCTGTGTGTAATTTATAGCAAGGTCAATATAACCTTCCCTCGCCCCAAAAACAATAAGCACCGGCCGCATAAAAATAAAAGCCAAAATAATCACAATCACATTGATGAAACTGATGGTATTTACCAGAT
>JBNGDT010000285.1:825-2337 GCA_049975305.1 Bacteroidales bacterium
CTGTTGTTTGCTCCCAGTGCCCTCGAAATAATGGATGCACCGCCTATACCTATGGACTGCCCAAATATAACAATGCACATCAGAAAAGGCATGGAAACACTCAGCGCAGCAATAGCCATGGTTCCCACACCACGTCCGACAAATATAGTATCTACCACATTATACAAAGTAACTGCCAACATGCCCATAATGGAAGGCAGAGACATGTTTAACAACAAACGGGGTATTTTTTCATTTCCTAATTTTTCAGATTTATCCATACACACACAATTCTTTCAATCACTTCCCAATCAATCTTTTGATTTCACTTTAATAATTTTAAACTCGGTGCGGCGGTTTTTAGCCCTGCCGGCATCTGTAGTATTATCTGCCACAGGTTCATTTAAACCATAACCCTTATAGGTTAACCGTTCGGCAGAAACACCGTTATTTACCAGGTAATCGTACACCGCTTTTGCCCGTTGTTCTGATAAGGTTTTATTGTATTCAGCGCTGCCCCTGTCATCGGTATGTCCGCTGAGCTCAATACTAACATCCTGATTATTATGCATAAACTCAATCAACTTCTGAAGTTCAGCATACGACTCATCTTTGAGTTCATATTTGTCATAATCAAAGAAAATATTGTTCAACACAGCCGTTTGACCTTCTTTGATGGGCTGCAGGGGAATATCCATAACGTATGCATCATCTGATTCTTTCCAGTTTTTAAGTGAAAAATTCCCTGAATAAAACAAATAGCCTGTTTTATCCACATTGAAAGCGTATTCTTTTCCAACCGGCAGCACTACCAAATATTTACCATCCACACGGTTGCTTGTCTGAATGGCAACCAAATCACCGGAAGAGGGATCCAGCAAACGACATTCTGCTTCTAACGGCTCTTTGGTTTCAGCATCATACACTTTGCCTTTAACATACGTAACGGGGTCAGGCTGAATGCTTCCCTGTAAAGCAAACTCATAAATATCAAGGCCGCCATGCGTATCCTCTCGCCTGGATGCTATCATTGCCAGGTCTCCACGGGCATTTACAATCAGGCTTCTTTCTTCCCCGTGTGTATTGATGGGATATCCCAGGTTTTGAGGGACACTCCATGTTCCGTCTTGCTGCAATTTAGTAACAAACAGATCAAAACTACCTAAGCCGGTATGTCCGTCTGAAGCAAAAAATAAGGTTGTGCCATCGGGATGAATAAACGGAGACCCATCAGCTCCTTCGGAATTTACCACATCCCCAAGATTTTCAGGTTCTCCGAATTCCAATTCCGGAGATAAGCTTGTTATTTCAACACGCCACAAATCATTTTTCCCATACCCGGATTTATCGTTGCTGGAATAATACAACCACTTGCCATCAGCTGACAAGCTCGGATTGGATTCCCAGTTTCCGGAATTTACAGCAGGGCCAAGGTTTTTGGGGATACCCCATGCATCACCTTCTTTGTAGCTGACATATAAATCGCAACTGCCATAACCATCCCTGCGGTTGCATCCGGTAAATATGCACATG
>JBNGDT010000286.1:0-2336 GCA_049975305.1 Bacteroidales bacterium
AGCAGGAATTAGCTATAAAAATGAATTTAGGTATAACATTAAGTAATCATAAAAAGGAAAAACAATTATGATAAAAAAGTGCAGTGCCCCTTCAGAAGAGGCAAAACGTATTTATAATGCATTGGGTTATCAAATGACTCCTTACTACATGAAAAAATCCGTAGTACCCGAAAATTGAAAAATAAAACTACATACACCTGTATATCTGATTGTTATAACTTTATAATAACAAGTTGGGGTAAGTGTTGTCATTCAGTGATGCCATGAACCCCAGAGAAAGATGTTCAGACAGTTCAATATAATAATCTATATTTAAGGCTATGCCGAAGGTGTTCCCTTTTACTTTATACATATCAAATAAAACCATATCGTTATTATACCATAAACACCCCAATGAAAAACTCAATAGTAACCTGTTCTTACGATTTTGTTTGAACAAATCTGTGGATAATGTTGCTCCCGCAAAAGAAATGGTAATGTTATCACTCATTTTGCCATACATCCGGTTTCCGTATTCATCCTCAAGATAAATATTATCAATGCAGTTTGAAGCTTTGTATAAACTGCCTTTTGCACCGATTCCCCATGCCTCGGAGAAAAAATATGTTACATTACCACCCAGGTGAAACCCTGATTTTAATTTTTCCATGTAGTTCATAAAATCATCGGGTATATCAGGGGCAATTGGTGCAAGCCGGTAGCTGTATCCCCCCGGTAAGTAATTCTGAAATCAGTATGCTCATTGATATTTTTTGATTTAATTTCGGGATTTTCGGGTTGGTTATTTTTATGTTGTTGTGATAAGTTTTGTTGTGATACGGATGTTGTAGTGTCAGGATAAAAATTAAAAATATATTTCTTTATTGCGGTTGTAGCAATGTGGTTGGTTTTATCACCAATGCGGTAATGTATATTTTGAGCCTGGATATTTGTGATCTTACAATTGATGGAATCACCATTGTTCGTAAGAATCAGATCCTAAGCTTTTATATGTTCTGTCAACAATAATAATAAAACACATACAATTAGCTGTTTCATCATGCCTGACGTTTTATTTGTTTTATACGGTATAAGTTGGTATAATGTTTTCATGAATCGGGGTGAGGTTTTATTCACCGTTGGTATCAAGGATTTCATAAACCGAATTCTGGCTTTTAAATTCAGGCACAATGGATTTCATTTTTTTCACAATATCCATATCCGAAGCAATGAATGGCATTTTGGTAAGTGAACTGATTTCATTGTGAATATACTCAAAGTCATAGGTTCTGACTTTGGCAATCATGATTTGTTTGTGATAGGTAGGGCTCGTGTTTTCCTTAGTAGCTAGCAATTCTTCGTAGAGTTTTTCACCAGGACGGAGTCCTGTGAAAGTCATTTGAATGTCTTTGCCCAGTTCCATGCCCGACAATTTTACCATGCGTTTGGCCAGGTTGATTATCTTTATGCTTTTCCCCATATCAAAAATAAAAATCTCCCCGCCTTTTCCCATGGAACCTGCTTCAAGCACAAGCTGGCATGCTTCAGGAATGGTCATAAAATAGCGGGTAACTTCGGGATGTGTAATGGTAATGGGGCCGCCGTTTTCAATTTGTTTCTGAAATCTGGGAATAACCGAACCATTTGATCCAAGCACATTGCCAAACCTGGTTGTGATGAATCGTGTGTGGGATTGTTGGGTATTAAGCGATTGGGTATAAATTTCAGCGATACGTTTGCTGGCACCCATAATGTTGGTGGGATTTACCGCTTTATCAGTGGAAACCATAACAAACTTTTGTACTTTATACTTAACAGCAGCATCAGCAACCAACTGAGTGCCCATAACATTGGTTCTTACGGCTTCGGAAGGATTATGTTCCATCATTGGCACGTGTTTGTAGGCAGCAGCATGATAAACATAATCGGGGTGAAAAGTTTCAAACATCTGCTCAATCTGTTTTTTGTTGGTAATATCACCAATGATGGTTTTGTACATGGTAAAATTAAGCTTTTCACACAGTTCAAGTTCAAGGTCATACATAGGGCTTTCTGCCTGATCAAACAACACGATCATTTTGGGTTTAAAACCTGTGATCTGGCGCATAATTTCGCTGCCAATGCTTCCGGCTGCACCGGTTATCAGGATAGTTTTGTTGGTTAGCTGAAGGTGAATGCGTTTTTTATCCAGTTGGATGGGATTTCTTTCCAACAAATCTTCAATTTTAATTTCTTTTATTTGCCTGAATGTCAATTCGCCGTTGATCCAATGTGTTACATCTGGAATGGTTAATGTTTTTACCCCATTGTCAAGGCAAATATCAATGACTTGTTGTTTATATTGAGCTGGTATTATT
>JBNGDT010000287.1:0-2179 GCA_049975305.1 Bacteroidales bacterium
TTACGTTCAGGGGCTTAATACTTGCATAAGTCCCGGATTTTCCTGACTTTCACAACCTGAACATGATGATACAATGAACATTCATTTTATTGCCATTGGCGGTGCTGTTATGCACAATCTGGCCATTGCTCTTAAAAAACAGGGACACCATGTCAGTGGTTCAGATGATGAAATATTTGAACCCTCAAAATCCCGCTTAAAAATACACGGTATTTTACCTGAGCAACCCGGATGGCATCCGGATAATATCACTAAAGATGTAGATGCTGTCATCCTTGGAATGCATGCCAGGAAAGATAACCCTGAACTAATACGTGCCATGCAACTCGGTATCAATATCCATTCCTTTCCCGAATTTCTGTATGAACAAACTAAAAACAAAAAGAGAATTGTCATTGCCGGAAGCCATGGCAAAACCACAATAACCAGCATGGTAATGCATGTATTGAAAAAACAAAAAATGAATTTTGACTATATGGTGGGGGCTCAGATTGAAGGATTTAATACCATGGTGGGTTTATCTGATGATACTGATATTGCCATTTTTGAAGGGGATGAATATTTATCCTCCCCATTGGACAAAAAACCTAAAATTTTGTGGTATAAGCCCCACGCTGCTGTTATAACCGGTATTGCATGGGACCATGCCAATGTGTTCCCGACTGAAAATACATACATTAATCAATTCAAAACATTCATCAATAGCATCCCTGATGGTGGTAAATTGTTTTACTATAAAAATGACGCTATCCTGAAAAATATTTCAGACAGTAATCCGGATATTCAGAGCATTGGATATGAAGCGGTGAATTATGAAAACATCAATGGGACAATGATGGTAAAAACCGAATACGGAGATTTTCCTATGTCGGTTTTTGGAGACCATAACGCTCAAAACATCGAAGCATCCAAATTGCTTTGTGCAGAAGCCGGTGTTGATGACAGGCAATTTTATATTGCCATACAGGATTTTAAAGGGGCTGCCAGACGCATGCAATTGCTTGCAGAAAATAAAAACACAAGCGTATATCTGGATTTTGCACATGCCCCGTCAAAAGTGAAAGCAACTACCAAAGCCATGAAAGCCAGGTATCCCAAACGAAAACTTGTGGCCTGCCTCGAATTACACACCTTCAGTTCCCTGAATCAACAATTTTTGCCACAATATGCAGGGACATTGTCTGAAGCAGACCATGCGTTTGTGTATTTTAATCCCAGGGTAGTAAAACACAAAAATTTACCGGAAATTAACAAGAAGTTTGTAAAACAAGCGTTTGATTCAGATATCATGGTGTTTACTGATGCTGACCAAATGATGAATAAATTATTGAATGTTGCTGAGAAAAATTGTACTGTGCTTATCATGACATCAGGTAACTTGGATGGCCGTGATATCCAGTCCCTGGCAAACATAATAACGGACAAATCAAAATCATGACATGAAATACCTTAAAAAAGCATACTTCACGTGTTGTTTGTTGATTCTATTATCATTTGTATCCTGCAACATTCAGGCTCCAATCATTGGAAAACCATCGGGATACCAAATTGAGGAATTGAACATCAGGGAAATAAAATTAAAAATATGGTTGCCCATTGAAAATCCAAACAACATACAATTCAATGTAAACAATGTTGACCTGGATATTTATGTCAACGGGTTGAAATTGGGAAAAGTAACGCGCATGGAAAAAGTACACCTCCCAAAATATTCTGAGAAAACCTACCCCATCAAACTGGAGGTGAAAATGAAAGACCTCAGTGTATCGGCACTCACAGCTTTAAGGCAACTAAAAAGTAAACACATCATGATAAAAGTGGATGGGTTTGTAACGGTTTCTAAATTTGTCATTGTCAAAAAAGTGGAGGTCGATGTTGACAATAAAGTGGAAATTTGGTAGTTTGTAACTATTCAGTCGCATAAATTTCTACCGCTAAGTTATTTCGTTTAAAGTTAAAGTTAAAAAATTTCATGTTCTTTAACATATTGAAATCGGGAAAAACCTGGCCATATTTTATTCTGAAAAATGTTTGCATAATATTTTAAAAATCATTACTGTCCGGTAAAAATAAAAAAAGACATTTAAAGATTCGTAACTATCTAAAAAAAATAGCTGATACTTCGTTAAAATATTTTTATTTTCAAAAGTAAGCCCCCTCTGTCGGAATAATGAAGGTT
>JBNGDT010000288.1:0-2080 GCA_049975305.1 Bacteroidales bacterium
TAGCAGGAATTAGCTATAAAAATGAATTTAGGTATAACATTAAGTAATCATATTTCAAAATAATAGATTCGCCACTAATAATATCGCTTGCAAACATCCCGGAAACATTACAATTCGTTGATGTAACAGGTCCATAAACCATAGTTCTTGATTCGTTGTAAATGTATAATGAAGCTTCTTCAGGTAAATATAATTTATCAACATTTGATCCATAAGCCGAATAATATTTACCAAGTAAATGAATGTTATTATTTGTCAAGTTTCACAACGTTGTTGTTAAACTACACAAATAGCCTTCATAAAAAACAAAATCCGGAATACAATCAAAATCTTCTACAATCCATTCTTTTGAGCGTATTTTACCGCAAACAGCCAGTTTGTAATCCGGGCTGCCCGTGCCTATTCCCACATTGCCATCATGCAACAAACACATGGTTTCTGTTGAATTTATTTTATCCAGCAATGGCATATCCAGTTGGTTATTATTATTCGAATATACAAAATAAATATTCCTTTCCCAAATTTTTTTATTAACACGTTATGAACAATGCCCATATTTTTTGGATATTGCTGTATAACTGGCATTGAGTATGTTATTCCTGACGGTTGCGTATTCATATTAACAATTTATAAAAATAAATTTTTGATAACCCCTTAGTGATATGTAAAATATGCAGAACACAATTGATCAGCTCATGATGTTTGATGATTTTTTCTCCGGTAAATAAATTATGCTTACATTTGCTTTGACAATTGATGGCCAGTTACAATGACGGTTTTGAACAAAATTTTACCAAATATTCTCTTGATAGTTAGCATATTGGTGCTTCTTTTCCTCGCCGGTTGTACTGAGGACAACGATGAATTTTTCATCAGTTACGATACCAATTATTACCCCATCCAATCCGGAAATTACAACATTTATGATGTTACGGAAATTACCATCGATGCTCCGTCGGATGTGTATGACACAACCAATTACCAACTTAAGGAAATGATCGGCGGAAAATATACGGATAACGCAGGAAAAACAGCCTATCTTTTTCTCCGGTACACACGCAGCGATACCAATGCAACCTGGCAAATATCAGATGTGTGGACATTACAACTTACCGACGACCGGCTATTTCTTACCGAAGAGAACCACCGCATTGTGAAAATGCATTTCCCCCTTTCACTAAATAAAAGCTGGGATGGCAATGCGTACAATGAACTTGATGACACTGAATACACCATTACCGGTTTGGATGAACCCGCCAGAGTTAACCAGCATTACTTTGATTCGGTATTAACCATCACACAGGAAGCCGATTCATCGCTGATTCACAAAAACTACAGTGTTGAAAAATACGCCATGGATACAGGTCTGATCTACAAAGAAATCACCAAACTCAATTCACAGGAAATTGAACCGGGGGTACCGCTCGAAGATCGCATCACCACAGGAAATATATACAAACAGTGGTTTGTGGAAAACGGAGAAGATGAGGATTACAACACAGCCACATACATTTTCTTACCGCAATGTTGCAACAATGCTAACCCGTCTGTCACCGGGCAGTGAAATGAAAAAAAAGAGTAACATCTCAATATCCACCAAAATGAACAATAGAACATTTGGATAACGAATGATGATGTAAAATGAAGGAATTGGCCAACAAAACAGTTAATAACGACTGTTTTGATTATTTCAGGTAAATGTGGTTGTGATAAATCTTATTTCATAAAACACCGACAGTTCCTAAGTAACCATTACCTAAATTGAAAGAACTGCTTATCCACAACAGGCAAGTTGAAAAAATAATTAGATTTGTAGCATGAACAGAGGAAAGCTGTTTTACAGGTTAATACAACAAGCCGTGACCAATTTGCCGATGACTTATAATGACATTGTTAAATGACTTGCTTATTGTGGATAAGCAGCTAAATTAAATATTACACAATTAAACGCAACCTGGTATAAGTGGTTGGTTTGGTGTGATGGGGAGTACGTAAGGTTTAGGTGAAAGCTGGACAATCGCAAGCAAACGGATTTTACTTTAATAAGATGCAGATATTCAATAAAATAAGCTAATATTTT
>JBNGDT010000289.1:0-1996 GCA_049975305.1 Bacteroidales bacterium
CTGCAATGCTGTGAAAGGAGTTCTGTTCCGCCGCTCTGCCACAGCAGCAGCAAATAAAGTCTGCACTGCTGCGGGCTAATCACCTACGCCCTCACGCAAAACTGATCGCACCTCATAAACTGAATTGCCCAATCCAGTTCATACATGTCAATCATACCCATGATCATAATCCCGGAGTTTTGACGTAATGCATTGTATGCACGCAGGGCTTCGTTGGCATCAAACACCGAAAAATGGTTTATCCCGCAATCTTCTGCCAACGGCACAAACACTTCGATACCGTATCCATAAGCATTGCCTTTAATCACAGATGAAAAACGCACTTTTTTACCCACCAGATCCTGAATAAAATTCAAATTATGGGTCAGTGCCTGTTTATTGATATATGATGTTTGATTTCTGAAACATTCAATTACAAATTATAGTGTTTAATAATAGAAAATAACATCTCCGTTCCCTTTGGAATCAGGCTGTCAGGGAAATCATAATCAGGGTTATGCAATTGTGGCTGCTTTTCACCCGAACCAAGTCCAAACATTGCTCCGGGATATGTTTGCAAAAAATAACCAAAATCTTCCGACCATCTGTACGGGGATTTTAATTCAGTATAAGGTAAACTGTTTTTATCCGCTGCATCACGTATGACATTCACGGCTTCTTTGGCATTTTTTGTATCGCTGAATTCTTCCACCCATTCAAATTCCAGTTTAAAACCATAAGGTGATGCGATGGTTTTGATTTTCTGAACGGCAGCATTTTTCAGTTTTTCCAGGTCTTCGTAGTAATATGCCCTCTGCGTAGCCATCACTTCTGCGTACCCGGGTGTGGTACCGAAAGCCCGTTCACCCAGCTTAACATGTACGGTGGTAACCATGCTAAAATCCTTCAGGCTTATTTTACCGGTCAGTGTTTCAAGCTCCTGAACTATCGAAGCCATAGCTAAGGCCGGGGAATTCCCATTCTCTGGTTCAGCTGCATGCGATGTTTTCCCTTTGATCCGGACAATCAATCCGACAGAAGCAGAAGCAAAAATACCACTGCGGCAGCGTATTTCCCCCAATGGCACACCGGGCAGGTTATGTAAGGAAAACATGCGATCGGGCTTCAGGCATCTAAACCTTTGGTCAGCCAGCACTTTCAAAGCACCTGTTCCTGTTTCTTCTTCGGGTTGATACAACAAAACAACCTTTCCCTTTTTGGGTGGATGTTCACTCAGCATAGCAGCCAAACCTGCAACCATCACCATGTGACCGTCGTGACCGCATACATGTGATGTGCCATCAACAACAGATGTATGCGCAAATGTATTGATTTCTTCTATAGGCAAGGCATCCAGCTCACTGCGAATCATGGTGACAGGGCCCTCACTTTTCCCGTTAAAAACAAAGACCAAACCATAGGTTCCGATGTTTTCAATGATTTCATCAGGGTGAAATTGTTTGATAAAATCAACAATGCGTGCTGCCGTCTGCTTTTCATCGCCCGATACATCAGGGTGTTTATGCAGTGATTTTCGCAAATCAACGAGGGTATTTAACAACTTTTTATCCATAAAGCCTTGTTCTCCTGTTATGTTTTATCAGGTAATGCAATCCGAAATACAGGATTACAGAAAATGTCAATCCAAACACATTGGCATCCAAACCAAAAGGCAAAGATGGCAAAAATGTCATAATAACCGTAAGACTTCCTCCACCAATCATGGCAAAAATGGCCGCTACGGGTTCTGACTTTTTGAGAATAAGCATTCCCAAAACGGGCAAAAACAATCCGGAAACCATAAAGGCATAGGAATACGACATAAGTTCAGGTACATTTTGCAGAGGCCAATTTCGCTCCTGCCAGGTTCTGAGAACTTGAAAACCCGATGTATCCAATACCTGATATAATCCCGGCCAACATAGCCACACGTTTATCGTAAAAATAGCCATCACAAAATGCATTTAAAAATATATGATTACTTAATGTTATACCTAAATTCATTTTTATAGCTAAT
>JBNGDT010000290.1:0-1985 GCA_049975305.1 Bacteroidales bacterium
TTTAAATACCGTCCATCTGTTAGAAAAACAAAAGTAGTCCCCTAATTGTAAAAAAAACAAAACCTTAAATCGCTGTATAGGAAACATTTATGCTTTTGTATTTTCAAATTATTTTAACCTGCATAAACTTTAACTCCTTTCTTTTGTGCCATTTTTTGTTTTTTTTTCTTACTACAAAAATGTAATTTCATTTTGGATATCAAATTATCATGATATTGATTGTTCATACTTCATATTGTTCATACTTCCGGTTTCGGTCAGCGGAATAATTATTTACAAATTATGTGGATTGAAAGAAAATTATTATTATTTTTGACTAAAAATACAATGATAAACATTGCAATATTTGGACCTCCTGGAGCCGGTAAAGGGACACAGGCAAAAAAACTGGCAAAAAAGTACAAACTGGCGTATATCGCTACAGGCGACATCCTGCGTGAAGAAATCAAAGCAGGCACAAAACTTGGACAAGAGGCCAAAGAAATCATTGACCGCGGCGAACTGGTTTCCGATGAAATCATTGTCCGGATCATTGAAGAACGTATTAAAACCAACCTTGATGCCAAAGGCATTCTATTCGACGGTTTTCCCCGAAATTATGCACAAGCCTATATCCTTGAAGGATTGCTGCTGAAAATGAATTCCAAACTCACCTGTATGCTTAGTCTCGAAGTCCCGAAAGATGAACTCATGAGGCGAATGCTAAAACGATCGGGAGAAGAAAACCGTTCGGATGACAAGGAAGAGATCATAAAAAAACGGTTTAAGGAATATGAGAAAAAAACCATTCCTGTCATTGAATTTTATAAAGAACAGGACAAATATATACAGGTTGACGGCACAGGCGAAATTGATGTTGTTTTTAAACGATTATGCAAAGCCATAGAAAAAGCCTTACCACAAACATGGTTTAATATTGTATTGTTTGGCCCTCCCGGATCTGGCAAAGGTACACAAGCCAAAATGCTTGCCAAAAAGCATAACCTGATGTACATCAGTACATACACCTTGATACGCAACGAAATTGCCAAAAACACATCCATCGGAAAACGGGCACAAAAATACCTGAACAGCGGAGATATTGTTCCCGATGACATAGCCATCATGCTTATTGAAAAAAGCATATCTTCTCATCGCTATAATGTGCGTGGATTCATCATCAAAGGGTTCCCGGACACACTGGTGCAAGCTTACATCCTGGACGGCCTGTTCAAACGGTACAATTCAGAAGTATCACTGGTACTATACATTGATGCGCCTACATTAACCTCTGTCAAGCGGTTAAATAACAGGGCAAAAACCAACAATGCCCGCATTTACGACCAGGATACCGACCTCATTATCCACAGGCTGGAAGTGTGGGAGAAAAAAACAAAACCGGTGATTGAATATTACAAACAACAGAGGAAAATTGAATATTATGATGGCAGTTTGGATACTAAAACTTTATTCAATCAACTGGACCAAAGAATTTTAAAAGATTTTAATGACCCAAGGTAAGCAATGAGCAATCTCAATTTTATTGATTATGTAAAAATATTCTGTCGCTCGGGGAAAGGAGGCGCCGGATCACATCATTTTCGTCATGAGAAATTTGTGCCCAAGGGAGGCCCTGATGGTGGTGATGGTGGTCGTGGCGGACATATTATTTTGAAAGGATCAAAACACCGTTGGACATTACTGCATTTGAAATACAACAAACACCATTTTGCCGGGAACGGATCACCTGGCGGATCAGCACAAAAATCCGGAGCCGCAGGTAAAGACATTGTCATTGAAGTGCCCCCGGGCACCATTGCCAGGAATGTAGAAACCGGAGAAAAATTGCTGGAAATACTGGAAGACGGGCAGGAAGTAATTTTGCTTGAAGGCGGTAAAGGCGGACTGGGGAACACAAATTTCAAATCCAGCACTAACCAGACACCACAATATGCCCAACCCGGCATCCCCGCACAGGAAGCGTGGGTGATTCTTGAGCTTAAAGT
>JBNGDT010000291.1:0-1973 GCA_049975305.1 Bacteroidales bacterium
ACGAAGACATCATTAAACCGGAACTGAATGTTTATCCCAACCCAACAAACGGTTTATTGTATATTGAGTATGATTTCACAACAATCAATGACACTTACGATGACGTGTTATTGGAAGTAATGGGTGTTGATGCAGAACCCAATTGCAAACAAGGCAAAATTTCCATTTATTCAAATGATGGGCAATTGGTAAAAACCCTATCTTTGAACAAAACAAAAGGTATGGAAAGCATCAACATGCAGGATTACAAGCCGGCAAGTTATATGGTTGAAATTACCGATTGCTACGGCTTTACAAACAGCGTGAACATTGTAAAACAATAAAACAAACAACCGGCAGGTGGATTGCCTACCGGTTCTTACTTATTATGAAAAAAATTTGCATTACCATATTATTTTCCTTAACCATGTACATGGCTCAGGGCCAGGTGGTTTTCAACAAAATCATTGAAGATACCATCGCTCACATCACCAGCAGCGTTATAGCTTTAGATACAGGCTATGTTTATTTAACCGGTACAGGAAACGAATACAATGTTCGAAGTTTTGCTTTAACCTACCTGAATGAAACTGGCGAAAAACAATGGAAACATGTTTATGGAGATTCACAAAATGAGTTTTGGGAAGGTTGGTTTGGAAATTATAAAAAAATGAATGATATTTCTTACCTTGCTGGACCTTATGTAAATCCTTCTGAAGGGAAAAAAGGAATTCATATTACTAAATATGATAATTCGTTTAACCTTATATTTCAGGATATTATTTTCTATGATTCTATTGATAAAAGAGCCTATTATACTAACCTTTTAAGCGATAATTGTTATTATATTATTGGAGCAGTTGATTGTGTAGATATTGAACAATTTAAACTTATATTAGTTAAAGCCGATAGTAATGGAAATTATTTATGGCACAAATCCTATGGTCCCAATGTGTATGAATACGGGAGTTACCTTATTGAAACATCGAAGGGTGAAATATTAACGGGTGGTTCCACCTGGGTCACCGACATCGAAGACACCCGCTGGTACCTCCTCAAAACCGACACGGCGGGCAATGTGATTTGGGAACAGGAATACGGACGAAACAATTACGACAACGGCAAAGTCAACGGCCTGATAGAAACGCAGGATTCCAATTACCTCGCCTGCGGTGCATATCCCGCTGCCTCCTACGGCAGCGAAACCCTCTACGATGGCTGCCTGCGTAAAATTGATACCGCCGGGGAGCTAATTTGGGAGAAGCATTACAGGAATTATTCGTGTTATCCGGAAGGAGACGGTATTAGGATTAGATCAAGTATTAGCTCAGTTATCCAGTTAGATAATAAAGACTTAGTATTCATTGGTTCTTCATATTGGTATTATTCACAATATCGAGGCTATATGATTAAAACAGATGCAGATGGTAACATAAAATGGCACCGATATTATTATGCAGTTGACACGAATTCTTATGCTCAATATTTGGTATCATTCAAGCCTACCAATGACAATGGATTTATTCTCGCGGGATATGGAAATGAATATGATTACTTTGGATATGACCCACCCCAGCAAGCCTGGTTGGTCAAAACCGACAGCCTTGGCATGGATGGGCTTAGCAACACAGAACCTGATGCCCTGCAGGTGGATGTGGATTTGCCGGACACAGCCTGCCACAACGATACCATCCCGGTGCAAATACAAATTGCCGGCAAATCCGCACCATACACTATAAGTTTCAGCACAGGCCAGGTGATAGACAGCCTATATTACCCACCCACCTTTGTACCACAGGAAATAGGCTTAGGTATAGTAAGCCTTTGGACAGGAGAAATTCCTGATTATAATTACCATACTGATACCATCACCGAAGCCACCATCACCAATCACGAGTGGGGCCATTGCATTGTCAAAGATGTGAATTTTCACACCCCCGCAGCCACCGGAGACCATAACATACAGATCACCCTCACCGATGCCTACGGCGAAA
>JBNGDT010000292.1:0-1777 GCA_049975305.1 Bacteroidales bacterium
ACCCTGTTGTTGAATTGCAACCAACTGACTTCCCTGTTTATGTATAAATTGTTATCCATCTCTGCAAATTCAATGAATCAGAACTTATTAAAACCGTGAAAATACAAAAAAATCATGATTTTTCATTGCCTGAAAAAACATTCATCATATCCTCCAAAAACCATTCCCCCGCAGATTATCGAACAAAAAGTACTGTCTTTTGTTTATTAACTAACCTAGAAAATGTAAAATGTAATAAACTCAAAACAAAAAAGGATTGCTTATGAAAAAATCAACAATGAAAACAACGGGTTTGTCTATAACCTTAGCAGCTATGGTGATGGCAATGATTTTTACCGGGTGCGACAACCAAACAGTGAATCAGCAGGAAGATACCAATACATCATCTGCAAAAATTCAACAGGATGTAAAGGATATGGGCAAAAAACCATGGGTGCTGGATATTGAAAAAACCACCATTGACAATGAACATTACAGGCTGGCAAACTGGACAGGCGAAAATATTCAGCTTGTACTCATGAGTCTCAAACCCGGCGAAGAAATAGACCTGGAGATGCATGGTAACCGGGATCAGTTTATTCGCATTGAACAGGGAGAAGCACGTGTCCTGATGGGAAAAACCGAAGATAATCTCTCGTTTGACAAAACCGTAAGCGATGATTGGGCAATACTTGTTCCTGCCGGATACTGGCACAACATTAAAAACATTGGTGAAACAGAACTCAAGCTGTATTCCATATACGGGCCTCCCGAACATGCAAAAGGAACACTACATCCAACCTATGAAGATGCAGAAGAGCATCACCAACATCATGAAGAATAAGAGGTATTCAGGCTTGATGTTAGCAAAAGCTTAAATGAGTATCCGTTTGTTTACCTAATGTCTTTCAAGGATTAGAAAGCACGTTATCATTAACTTATTGTCAAACCACATTTTATCAGGATATCCAAAAAAAATATTATGTAATAATTTATTATTATTCTTAATCCAAAATCTATGTGAGCTATGTGTCCTACTGTGGTTCAAGAAAACGGGGCAGATGCCGGTGTGGAACCACATAGTCACAATAGAACACATAGGATTTCACATAGGGGTTAAGCAATAACAATAAGATAATTTAGGTAATCTTCCGGATACCCATAAAGGTTAATATCGCTACTCTCTCTCTCTTTCTGTCATTGTCTTCCAGGCTGAGCGTGCCCGGCAAAAGACGGGATTGCGGTGAGCAACCACTTTTGTTGTTTTGATTTGTCACGCATGTTTTATTCTCATTAAAAATTTGTGTAAGTTTGTTCAGATGAGAAAATGATTTCTTTCTGTGAACAATTCGGACATAAACAAAGGCTTAGACAAGGAGGGCAACCCTGCCGGCATTGATGATGCCATCAAACTGTGTTTTGTAAATACAACCAAAAGCTGGGGTGGCGGTGAGCGGTGGCATTTTGAAAATGCAGTCTATGCATGTCAGCAGGGGTTTAAAGTGAGTATAATATGCAGTAAAAACAGCCCTTTACATGACAAAGCATTACAAGCAGGAATCCATTGCCATCCGGTAAACATTTCGAATCTGAGTTTTATTAATCCGTCTTCATTACGAAACCTGAATCAATATTTTAGAAAAAACGGCATTGATGCAGTTGTTTTCAATGGCCCTTCAGATTTAAAAACTGCCGGCATAGCAGCTATGCGTGCAGGTGTTCCCCTGAGGATTTACAGGCGCGGATTGGCAAAAGCACCACACCGGAATGTGCTGAACCGCTTTTTATTTTCAAATGT
>JBNGDT010000293.1:0-1753 GCA_049975305.1 Bacteroidales bacterium
TTCATCTTCAGGAAAATCCAGACGTACTGATGCAGCTATAAACAGTTGCTGAGCCAGGTTGTTCTCATCCCAGATACGAATATAAATGGTTTCACCGGGCGTAAGCCCTGAAATATTTTCCCAGTGAATTTCTCCATTCTGCATAAATCCCCCATTTGATTCAAAACAATCCAATAAGGTCAAATTTGAACAATCTGTTCCGGAATAAACAGCCATGCCTGGAGCAGAAGCATCGAACATAGGAATATGATCTGAATTAAAAGCATGAAAAGCCATGGTATTGGTACCCGCCGGAACTGTAAAACTGTACCACAAATCATTGGTTGTACCACTTGAAAAACCGCCACATCCAGGTATTGGACCCGTTGTAGAAGGGGTTGCAGTTCCAAGGTCAACCGATTCCAATGCCATTTCCCCACATGTGGAATACAATTCTACAGGTATATCTATTGCAGATGAGCATTCATCCTGCGAAAACACCGGAATAATCAGATGTATCAATAAACTGAGTATGGATAATTTTTTCATATATTGGTTACAAAAATAATATTTAATAATAATATTTAATACACTAAGCTTTTAAAGCAAATTTAATCATTATTCTAAAAAATTGAAAATATATTTTTTCGCACCGTTTAATTTTATTGAAGATTTAACAATCTACCATATATCCAATCATTCACAGGTCTGTAATATCGATTCTTTTTTAAGGAATATCGGGAAAACCACCTAAATTAATTATTTTTGTAGAAACCAAAATATAGGTTATGAATCTTTGAGCATAGTCTGAAAAGTCAAAATATGATAGAGATTTTAATATTTTCCCCACAGATTTCAGTGATTAACACGGATTTTTATTCACATTCACAAAAAAATATGAGCAAATTTCTACCTGACAATAAGCATATGTATAATCTGAAGCAAAATAGCTTAGTTAATCACTGAAATTACAAACTTAAAACATCATGACAATAAAAAGATTTTTACTAACCGTATTTGCTTTTTTTCTTGTCCTGACAACAGGGTGTAACCGTAAATTACCCTGTGAAAAAATTCCAGGAGACACACATTTTTACCGTGCCAGTGGAGTGGCATTCAGCCAAAAACGTGATTTAGCAGAAGAGAAAGCCATCAATGTTGCCAAGCGAAACCTGGTGAAAGAAATTGCCAGAGATTTGCACAAAAAAACGGGCATGAGTGAACAATTACTGATGGACAGCCTAATAAAAGGCATTAAAATACAAGAGCTGGAAGTTGTATGCAAGCACACTGACAAACATAAAGGGTCTTTTCGCTGTAGTCTCGCTATTGAGATGCCTGTGGAGAGATTTAGTAAGTTTGGTAATCGGTGAGTTGGCGAACACGATTGCACGATAGATCAAAGACACGAGGTCACGATTGTGCACTGAAGGGATACGATTATCGCATTCCGGATAAGTGCAACAATTTGCAATGGTAAGACGGAGAAATTGGGAGGATGTTTATTTTTTGAACATTTCCTTTTTTTGTTTGAATGTAAAAAGAAGTTCTGATGGGGTGTTATACAAGTCCGATTTCAATTTCACCAGCATTTTCCACACAAATAATCATGCCCGGAATGTCGCGGAAATAATCATCAAAATATTGGCTGCAATCAAGGCTTTCGGTGTACCAGACATCACAGGTGTCGCCATAAAGCTGCACAACAGCTTTTTTACACGGAGATTACTCATCTATAATCCTGTATATAAGGCAGAAGCCTGATATTTTTTTA
>JBNGDT010000294.1:0-1711 GCA_049975305.1 Bacteroidales bacterium
AAAAAGAGGCTTATATTTGTTTCAAAATACGGCATTGAAAAAAGTAGTTTTTAGATATGCCCATAATGACAATAATGCTAATGAATACGCCCCACATAATGAAATAAGCGTATGGATAACTCAGTTCAGGAAGGTGTTCAAAATTGGTACTATATACACCGGCAATGAAAGTGAGGGGAATAAAAATTGACGCAAAAATGGTAAGCACTTTCATCACATCATTCATGCAATTACTGATGCCAATGTTGTAAATGTTATAATAATCAGAAAGCAGTTCCCTGTATATTTCAGTGCTTTCGAGTGCCTGCTGGCTGAGGTCGAGCAAGTCCTTAAAAAATTGTTCGGTTCCTTTGCCGAAATACGCATTGTGCATTTTAAGCATTTTCAGCAACATATCACGAAAAGGCATTACAGCACGATGTAAAATTTTAAGCTCCCGTTTCCAATGGTATATTTGTGAAGGGATGTTTTTGTCGTTGGCTTTTATGGCCGGCTCCTCCAGTTCTTCAATTTTTTCAGCAATTTTTCCGATGATGTTAAGGTAATTATCTACAATGCTGTCCATGAGAGCATACCCCAGGTAATCCGTTCCGGAACGCCTGATACGCCCTTTGTTGTTGCGGATGCGGTTTCGTAACGGATCAAAAAGATCACCAGACTGTTCCTGGAAACTCAGCAATAAATTATTTTTAATGATCAGGCTGATTTGTTCAGTTTCAATTGTGTTGTTTTCGTCATGGAAACGGAGCATTTTCATGCTGATGAGCAAGGCATTTTCAAAATCTTCATGTTTAGGCCTTTGGTCGGTGTTTAGAATATCCTCAAGCATAAGCGGATGAAGGTCATACTTTTCTCCCACTTGTTTGATCAGGGAAGTATCATGCAAGCCGTCAATATTGAGCCAAAGAATACCGGAATGTGCAGGAATGTCAGGTAAGGTATTATCCGGCACAGGTTGATAATCCCTGATTATTTCATCTTTATTATACACCATGGAAGAAATCCGGGGATGTTCTTCTTTCTGATTTCCCAAAAATACCAGGGACCCGGGCATTTGGCCGGTGCTTTTATCACGTTTTTTTAAAAATCTTGCCATACAGTTTTACTTATTTTATGGTTTATCTTGCTTTTTTCATGGTAAAGGCAATGGTGGTTCCCACGCCTGGCGTGCTTCTAACATTCAGGGTTTGATTGTGTGCTTCAATGATATGTTTTACGATGGAAAGCCCCAGGCCAGTGCCACCGGATTTGGTGGAACGTGATTTGTCAACGCGGTAAAAACGCTCAAAAATACGGGGAATGTCTGCTTCAGAAATCCCAATACCGTTGTCGGTTACTTCAATCAACAGGTTTTCATCCATATCAAACAGCTCAACGTTGACAAAACCATCTTCTTTTCCGTAATTGATAGCGTTGATGACAAGGTTGGTTATAACCTGGCGTAAAAATTCGTGATCTGCACTGATCTTTCGTTGTTTTTCATAATGGCGGTAAATTTTCAGTCTGATGTTTTTGGCTACAGCCTTATCCTCAAGGTTATCAAACACCTCATCAATGAGTTTTACAGGATCAAAGCTTTCATACCTGAGTTTCAATTCGCCTTGTTCGAGTTTTGAAATGGCTTCCAGGTCATTGACTATGGAAATAATCCGGTTGATGTTTTTTTCCAGTTTTTTCAGGTATTTTATGTTGATGGTCTTGTCTTCAATAC
>JBNGDT010000295.1:0-1653 GCA_049975305.1 Bacteroidales bacterium
GTATGGTGCTGACGGGCAAAAATTACGTGATGAAGGTAATGAATATGGTTCCACGACAGGCAGGCCACGCCGCTGTGGATGGCTTGACATGGTGGCTCTGAAATACAGTATAATGCTCAATGGTGTAACGCAGCTTGTCATGACAAAAGTGGATGTCCTCAATCAATTTGAGGAAATCAAAGTGGCAACCGCTTACAATACACATCATGGCAAATCAACCGAACTGCCATTTAACCTTGAAAAAGCTGACCCTGTATATAAATCCATCAAAGGATGGAATCAATCATTAGAGAATATCAGGGA
Source organism: Bacteroidales bacterium (assembly GCA_049975305.1). GTDB lineage: Bacteria > Bacteroidota > Bacteroidia > Bacteroidales > ML635J-15 > JAQIBY01. Next base: position 304 of record JBNGDT010000295.1, read on the forward strand.
TAAAGATGCATTGCCCCATGCCCTGACGGATTATATTCAGTGGATTGAAAATGAAACCGGTGTGCCGGTAACCATGATTTCCATTGGTCCTGACAGAAAACAAATCATTATGATGAGATGAACAGGAAATGAAAATTTTCAGGCTTGTGATTTGTAATATACCTTGCGAATTTTTATTTTTGTAACTGATCTTTTTAAATCATTAAATTTTAAATTATCATTACGCGTTTTGGTTTTCATATTGCAGTAAGTTGTCTTATAAGTCTTGGCTTGCAGGCACAGGTAGAAGTTGGCGTGATTGCCGATGACGGACAAAAAAGGAATTTCAGCTCCGGCGAACTCATTAAGATTAAGAACAGCACAATTACATTTTATGTTCCGGAGGCATACAAAACAGTTTTTAGTGAGGTGTTGGATGAAGTATGGACAATCAGTGAATATGAATTAACATCACATGCACCTGATGAAATGACAACGGGTAATATAAACCCTTTGTTTTATTTTGATGTAAAAAAAGGACAAAATTCCCAGGTGTTTGATATCCGTTGTAAATTGGGTATGAAAGATTACAACGGAAAGAATCTGGTGGTGGCAAGTTTTCCATTGTATCAATCTGCTAAATTGAACAGGATGCTTATAAAGCAGTCAGAGACAATCGCTTTAAAACACCTTATTTATACTCAACCGGATTTTCATAACATGTCAACACTGAGTTTGAAAACCAACCTTCAGGCCATTAACAACCTGCTTGCTATGGGAAAAACCCAGTGGATGGATGAGGATGTGGTAAAAAATACCGTTATGCAGAATTTACAAAATGAAACCCTGTATATCCCCACTTACTGTTTGCTAAAACCAAATTTTATTTCAGGTACCGAAGAGAACCTCGATAAAGAAAAGCTGATGAAAAATTACCCTTATCCTTGGAAAATTGGTGAACCCAATGGTGATGGTGACCGTTTTGTGTTGATGTTTGCACAAACCGGAGTCAATGTTTACATCAGCATTTATGATAATTTGTCAGGGCAGTTTATTTATCAGACCAAAAACAGCAATCAGTTTTACCTGAAAAAATCCAACTTGAAAGATATTGCAAAATTAATAGGTTAAAACCACTATTGCAGTATTATTTTTTTGGTTATACTGCAAATTTAGTGGGAAATTTTAATTTTGTGGTATGAATTTTACAAAAGAATTTTTCAATTTGTTGCTGGATTTTGGATATGAATGGGTAATCACCAATATTGAAAGCAACCACAAGACTCAAGAAGTTTTTCTTGATGTTTAATATGTTTCTGATTATATGAATCATTGCCATGTCTGAGGAAGCATCGCTAAACCTACATTTAT
>JBNGDT010000296.1:0-1629 GCA_049975305.1 Bacteroidales bacterium
CCTTTAAACACAACAACGTGGTGAAACTAAACATTAAACAATTAATTATCCATGAATATTACATCAATATTTTTTATCTTTGTTATGAAAATTAAAATTCTAATTTCAAAAACAGTACGGATATGATTGACATTAAGAAAACATTGAAAAACCTTGGCATAAAGGACATCAACAGTGGTGTAACTACAGGAACCCAATTTCTGGAAGGAAAAGGGGCAACAACAACTTCCAGCACACCAATTGATGGTTCAGAAATTGCCAAAGTAAAAAACGCCAGCATTGAAGAATATGAAGAGGTAATGACCAAAGCCCAGTCGGCATTCAAGCAATGGAGAACAACACCTGCACCACAACGTGGTGAAATTGTGCGTCAGATTGGACTGGCATTACGCGAATCAAAAGCAGACCTGGGTGCCCTTGTCACTTACGAAATGGGAAAAATTTATCAGGAAGGCCTGGGTGAAGTACAGGAAATGATTGATATATGTGATTTTGCTACAGGACAAAGCCGTCTGTTAAATGGGTTTACCATGCATTCAGAACGGCCAGAGCACCGCATTATGGATCAATATCATCCACTTGGGGTTGTAGGCATCATCACGGCTTTCAATTTTCCCGTAGCAGTGTGGGCATGGAATGCCATGATCGCTGCAGTGGCAGGTGATGTGGTAATCTGGAAACCATCATCAAAAACCCCATTGACAGCCATTGCCACACAAAACGTCATTAGCAAAGTACTGAAAGAGAACAATGTACCTGAAGGTGTTTTTAACCTTTGCATCGCTAAATCATCGGTATTGGGTGACAATTTTGCTGAAGACAAACGTATTCCTCTCTTTTCTGTTACCGGCAGCACACGTGTTGGCAAAAGGGTAGGCGGCATCGTAGGCAAGCGGTTGGGGAAAACAATCCTTGAACTGGGAGGTAACAACGCCATTATCATCACTCCATCTGCAGATATCGATATGGTTATTCCTGCCATTGTCTTTGGCTCGGTTGGAACAGCAGGACAGCGCTGTACTTCCACACGACGGCTGATCATCCATGAAGACATTTATGATGACATCAAAAAACGCTTAATTAATGCATACAAGCAAGTTGAAGGCAAAATCGGAAATCCGCTTGATGAAAACACGCTTGTTGGTCCGCTAATTGACAAAGGAGCTGTGGAAGATTTTAAATTTGCTCTTAAAGAAGTGGAACGTGAAGGCGGTAAAGTCATTTTTGGTGGAGATGTACTTACCGGTAAAGGATATGAAAGTGGTAATTATGTTGTTCCTGCCTTAGCCGAAGCAGAAAATAAATTCAGCATTGTGCAGGAAGAAACATTTGCCCCCCTACTTTACCTACTCAAATACAAAGATTTTGATGAGGCGCTTGAAATTCACAATGATGTACCACAAGGATTATCCTCATCCTGTTTTACCCGGGATGTGCGTGAAGAGCAACTGTTTCTCTCCGAAGTTGGATCAGATTGTGGTATTGCCAACATCAACATAGGCACAAGTGGTGCTGAAATCGGTGGTGCTTTTGGTGGTGAAAAAGATACCGGCGGCGGACGTGAATCCGGTTCTGATGCATGGAAAGCATACATGCGTCGTCAGACCAATACGCTCAATTACAGTAAGG
>JBNGDT010000297.1:0-1531 GCA_049975305.1 Bacteroidales bacterium
GCCGCCTTTGAATTCTTTGGCTGCATTACACACAATATTACCGGCATTCAGGTCTTTTTCTTTTGTCAGCTTATCGGGGATCATTATTGCCATATTGGGTTTCCCTTCAATGTTGGCAGCCAAAACAGTGATGATATTTCCCTTATGGCGAAAACGAAATGAAAGGTCTTTCAGCATAGCCGGACTATTAACATTCACCGTAGAAACAATCATTTTGTAATCTCCTAATTTTTTAGCCTGTATTTCCAGTTCATGTGTCATTTTTTCGACCAATTGTTTTTGTACAGATTGCAGGTCTTTTTGCAATTTTGAATTTTCCTTTAAAGCATTTTCAACAGCCCGCAGGATGTTTTTTGAATTTTTAAATTTTGATTTGATGGCTTGTAGTGTATCAATTTTTTGCATGATGTACTGTTCTGCTTTTTGCCCTGTCACAGCTTCTATGCGGCGTATTCCTGCAGCTACAGATGTTTCCATGGTAATTTTAAAAAACCCAATTTCACCTGTTGCTTTCACATGAATGCCACCACACAATTCTGCAGAATCTCCGAATTTTATCACACGCACCAGGTCCCCGTATTTTTCACCAAAAAATGCCAACGCACCCATTTTTTTGGCGCCATCCAGAGGCATATTACGGTATTCTTCTAACGGGATATTCTCCCGAATGTTTTCATTCAACCGTGATTCTATTTTACGCAAATCTTCAGGAGATACTTTTTTAAAATGGGAAAAATCAAAACGCAGATAATCCGGACATACAAGTGATCCTTTTTGTTCGACATGTTTTCCCAGAACATCCCGCAAGGCTTTATGCATAAGATGTGTTGCAGTATGATTTCTTGCTGAATCATGACGTGCTTTATAGTCAACCTGCGCTATAAACCCGCCTTCCATGTTTTCCGGCAATTTTTTTGCAATATGAACGATCCTGTTATTTTCTTTTTGTGTATCCAGAATATCAATGTGTTCATCTTTGCTGATGATACGGCCACGGTCTCCAACCTGTCCCCCGCTTTCAGCATAAAAAGGTGTAATGTTAAACACCAATTGATACCAGCTGTCTTTTTTCTTTTTTATCTCCCTGTATTTGGTGATCACCACTTCGGTTTCAGTCATATCGTACCCAACAAACTCTTCCACTTTATCATCACGCAATACAACCCAGTCACCAGTATCTTTTTTGGCGTCTTTCCGTGCCCTGTTTTTTTGCTGTTGCATGGCATCATTAAATTCCCTTCGGTTAACCACAAGGTTCTGTTCCCTGGCAAGCAAATCTGTCAAATCAAAAGGAAAACCATAGGTATCATAGAGGGCAAACGCATCTTTCCCGGATATTACACGGTAATTGTTATCAAGTGTTTCTTTGACAATCCCGTTCATGATGTCCATTCCTTTGTCCAGCGTCCGGAAAAAAGCAGTTTCCTCTTCTTTGATGACTTTGGAAATAAGTTTTTGTTGGCTAACAAGTTCAGGATATGCCTCTCCCATAATTTTAACAAGCACATCCACCAACTCAAAAATAAATGGC
>JBNGDT010000298.1:0-1450 GCA_049975305.1 Bacteroidales bacterium
CTAGGTATGGAGCGCGAATGGGATGGTCTCCGAAACGCAGGTGGGAACCGGTAAATCCACCGGATTTTTTGGAATCATAAGCAAAGTATGCCTGGCAAAACTTGTCGGTTGATTCTCCAATGATTTTAATGCTGTTTTTGTTGGCGCCGACTGTTCCGTCACCACCCAATCCAAAGAATTTAGCTTCGTATGTACCTTCAGGAACAACAGAAATTTCATCTTTTTTAGGTAATGAGAGGAAAGTAACATCATCCTCAATGCCAACAGTAAATCCGTTTTTCGGCTCTGATATTTTTAAATTATCATATACAGCAGCCATCATTGCTGGGGTGGTATCTTTAGATGATAGTCCATACCTTCCACCAACAATGATTGGTGCATTTTCTTTGCCATAATACAGATCTCTTACATCAAGGTATAAAGGTTCTCCATTAGCGCCTGGTTCTTTTGTCCTGTCCAGAACAGCAATGCGTTTGACAGTTTCAGGCATGGCTTTCATGAAATATTTGGCTGAAAATGGCCGGTAAAGATGAACAGCCATCATACCAACTTTTTCACCATTGGCAACGAGTTTGTCAACCACTTCACGGAGGGTATCTGTGACAGAACCCATAGCAATAACCACATGCTCTGCATCCGGTGCCCCGTAATAATTGAAAGGATGATATTCGCGGCCTGTCAGTTTGGTTACCTGCTGCATGTAATCTTCAACAATATCGGCAACAGGCTCATAAAATTTATTTGCAGATTCTTTTGCCTGGAAATAAATATCGGGATTTTGAGCTGTCCCTCGTGTTAAAGGATGTTCAGGATTCAGTGCATTGTGCCTGAATGTTTTCAGTGTTTCGTAATCTACCAGTGGAGCCAGATCATCATTATCGAAATATTCCACTTTTTGTATTTCGTGTGATGTTCTGAACCCGTCAAAGAAATGCACAAAGGGCAAACGTGCTTTTATGGCCGTTAGGTGAGCAATAGGTGCCAAATCCATGATTTCCTGCACGCTACCGGTAGCAAGCATATTAAAACCAGTGGTACGGCAATTCATTACATCGCTGTGATCTCCGAAAATAGACAATGCATGTCCGGCTACACTACGTGCGGATACATGAAATACGCCCGGTAATAATTCTCCGCTAATTTTATGCATATTCGGGATCATCAGCAACAAGCCCTGTGAGGCTGTAAATGTGGAGGTAAGTGAACCTCCCTGAAGTGAACCATGAACAGCACCGGCTGCGCCTCCTTCGGATTGCATCTCTTCTACCTGAACAGTTTGTCCAAAAATATTTTTTCTTCCAGTGGCAGCCCATTCATCAATGTATTCTGCCATTGTGGATGATGGTGTGATGGGGTAAATACATGCGACCTCACTAAACATATAGGCCACGTGTGAAGCAGCCATATTTCCGTCGCAGGTCATAAATTTTTTGTTTTTGCTCATGTCTTA
>JBNGDT010000299.1:0-1412 GCA_049975305.1 Bacteroidales bacterium
ATAAAATGGAAAAATATTTTGAAGCCAAAGAAAAGATTGAAAAAGAAATGCAGGAAGAAGCGCTTTAGAGAAACATGACACTTGAAGAAATCCGTAATTTGGCTCGAACCTCTACCATCGAAGACGAAAAACAAGCCTCCGGTGAGCAACAAACAGCCAGGGAAATACAGGAAAAATACGAAGAAGAATTGCGCAAAGAAATGTACGGTGATGAATATGAGGATATTAAAGCTGAGCTTGACAAAGAAATCAGCCGGGATGATTTTTCTGAATACAGGCAGCCCCCCGAATCCATGGATAAAAAAGGCGATGCTGATTATTATACAGGGCCATCACTTGTTAAAGTGGAACTGGAAAACAAAGACTTGAGACACCATTATATTGATATTCCAGTTTTTACCTGCAGGGGCAGTGGAGTGGTTGTCGTTGGCATTACGGTTGATAATTTCGGAAATGTCATTAAAGCCAACACCCTGAGTGCCCCGGAGCATAGTGACAGCAATTGCCTTATCCAGGCAGCAAAACAAGCTGCCATGAACAGCCGTTTTGCCTCGAGCAAAAATGGCACAAGTGGAAAAATCACGTATCATTTTATACCCCAAAAATAATCTTACCTATATACATACATATTGCCTGTTTGATATTTTTTACACAGAAATACAAGTATGTTGAAATAATTGCTTTAGTTTTACAAAAAAAAATTAACGTTTATGATAGCTGAAAATCTTACTGCTTATTTTAAAAATGCCATGCTTGATAATTGGGATAAAAAATCCCTGTGCGATTACAACAACGGGGCATTGACTTACGGAGAAGTAGCGAACCAGATTTTAAAGATTCATCAACTCTTTAAAAAACAAAAAATTGAAAAAGGGGATAAAATTGCCCTGATTGGAAAAAATTCAGCCAACTGGGGCACGGTTTATATTGCCACGGTTACCTATGGTGCTGTGATTGTTCCTCTTTTGCAGGATTTTAAACCCAATGATGTGTATAAACTGGTCAATCATTCGGATGCCAAACTGCTGTTTGGTTCAGATTTCATCCTTCAAGACCTGGAAATGGATAATTTTGAACAACTCAAATGCATTTATAACCTGGATGATTTTAGTCTTCACCATACCTGTAAAGAGAATAAAATTCAGCTTCCTGATGAAAACTATACGCCTGTTCCCAAAACGGATTTTACACTTGAAGAAATTCCCAACGATGAACTTGCAGCCATATTATACACATCAGGAACCAGTGGACGGCCTAAAGGGGTTATGCTCAAGCACAACAGCCTGGCCGCCAACCTCAAATATGCCAGGGCTAACATGCCCCTGACAGGCGGAGACAGGATTGTTTCGTTCCTGCCCATGGCCCACTCCTATGGCTGTGCTTTTGAATTCCTTTACCCATTCTCACTGGGC
>JBNGDT010000300.1:0-1332 GCA_049975305.1 Bacteroidales bacterium
CGTCAATGTTGCTGACAGGCTGATTTTTGTATTTTTCTTTTATGATGTGCAGAATGGCATCCACATCGGTATCCGGAGTCAGTTGTATTTTGTTTTTGGAAATCACATACTCAGGGTATCCGGCACGCATTTCAGTCACCTTGCAGTTGCGTTTTGCCATGAGGGAAAGAAAGAGTGCTATTCCCACAAGAGCATCCCTGCCGTGATGCAAATCAGGATATATCACCCCGCCATTGCCTTCACCGCCAATCACAGCATTGACTTCTTTCATTTTTTCCACTACATTCACTTCCCCCACAGCGGAAGCAAAATAAGCTGCTCCGTCGTATTTTTTCGTAACATCACGAAGGGCACGTGTGGATGACATGTTGCTGACAGTGTTCCCGGGCTTATGCTGTAAAATGTAATCAGCGATGGCTACCAGGGTGTATTCCTCGCCAAACATGCTTCCGTCTTCGCAAACAATGGCCAGGCGGTCAACATCAGGGTCCACCACAAAGCCCACATCCACACCTTGTTTGCGTATCACTTCGGATATGGCAGACAGGTTTTCAGGCAGCGGCTCCGGATTGTGCGGAAAATCGCCCGTAGGCTCACAGTACAACTCTATAATTTCACTTATCCCCAATGCCTTCAGGAGTTTAGGGATACTGATGCCGCCTACAGAGTTTACACAGTCAATGGCAACGCTGTAATTTTGCTTCCGGATTTGTTCGGCATTCACCAGCGGCAAATCCAATATAGCCTGAATGTGCTTGTCTTCGTAATTATCAACGTTTATTGATTTTCCAAGATGCATCACATCCTGGTACGTAAAATCTGCAGCTTCTGCCAATTTAAGTATTCGGACACCTTCCGCAGCATTGAGAAATTCACCGTGGCGATTAAGCAACTTCAGGGCGTTGTATTCTTTTGGATTGTGGCTGGCAGTGATGATGATTCCTCCTTCGGCTTTTTCCATGACAACAGCCATTTCAGTGGTTGGTGTGCTAGCAAGGCCAATGTTTATGACATCCAGTCCCATGCTGCTGAGTGTAGCGCAAATCAAATCGGAAACCATTGGTCCTGAAATGCGGGCATCACGACCCACTACCACCTGAATTTTTGCTTTGCCGGGTGATTTCACGGCATCATTTATCAGCCAATAGGCATAGGCTGATGTAAAAAGCACAATGTCCTGAGGAGTAAGGTTGTCTCCATGCTTACCTCCAATTGTACCGCGAATACCTGAAATGGATTTTATGAGTGTCATACACCGTGAAATTGATTCGATGTAAAATTAACAAACTGTTCTATAATAACAAGAAAATCAGTTAATTTTACATCCCTGTA
>JBNGDT010000301.1:0-1312 GCA_049975305.1 Bacteroidales bacterium
CTTTATCTCTTTTATCGGTGGATATGGAAAGCAGGCCGGCGTGTTTATTAATCACAATGATGTGTTCATCTTCAAAGACGATGCTAAAACCCCGAAAGCGTTTTTCCGTAGCACTGGTGTCAAAATGTACTTCCACCAAATCGCCTTCTTTCAATGGATGATTGAATTGAGACACGGTTTTTCCATTGACTTTAACCAGCTTATGTTTCAGCAGGTTTTTGGCTTTTTTAACGGGGGCATTTTGGTACAGGAATTTCAGCAATTCATTGTCCTTGCCTACCCTGAATTTCAATGGGCGCTTTAAGGCCGTCCGGCTGTTTTTGTGATGATAGTCGGATTGATTTTCTTTCATGTAAATATTTCTTATGCATTGGAATGTGTCATCAGGAACAAAGATGGCAAAAATAAACCGGATGAGGTTCATTTCTGATGCTGATTTTTAATGGATAAAAAGGACGACTCTTCAACTATTGAAAAATAATACCGGACTCTGTGATGGAGGCGGCTCATAAAAGAAATTCAGATCAGTAAGAAAGAGGTAAATTTCATCTTAATTTACATCAGTAACAGTGGTGAGATAAACAAACATGAGTTTACGGTGATTTTTTATTGGCTGCTTCGTAATATTTCATAGCCTCAGGCAAATTTTTTTTCATCTGTTCAATGCGTTTTGCATCTGCAGGGTGAGTGCTAAGGAATTCAGGTGGTTTTGGCCCACTGTGTTCCATCATACGTTCCCAGAATTTTATGCTTTCGTTTGGGTCATATCCGGCCATTGCCATAAATATAAGCCCGAGTTTATCGGCTTCGTATTCATGTTTTCTGGAGTAAGGTAGTAATACACCTACCTGGGAGCCAATCGCAAAAGCACTGAGGAAAATATCCTGTGTTTGCTGGGGTTTTGATTTCATGAATTCAGACAGCGCCATTCCGCCGGCAGCTACCATGAGGGATTGTGACATGCGTTCGTTGCCGTGTCGTGCTACAGCATGGCCAATTTCATGCCCCATGACAACAGCAATGCCATCGTTGTTTTCACATAAAGGCAAAATTCCTGAGTAAAATACCACTTTTCCGCCGGGCATGCACCAGGCATTGGGAATATCGTTTTCTATGAGGTTGAATTCCCAGTCAAATTGTTCCAGCCTGTTGGTAAGTCCCTTTTCTTTGAGAAATGCTTCCACCGCTGTGGAAATATTCTTTCCAACGGTTTTTACTTTGTTCACCTCTGTCTGATTGGTCGATACTTTATTGGTGTCCATGAATTGACTGTAATTGGTGTAACTCATGGATATGATCTGCGATTGTGGTA
>JBNGDT010000302.1:0-1282 GCA_049975305.1 Bacteroidales bacterium
AGTGTGTTCAGTTCGTTGCCTTCAGCATCAGTTTTGGCGTTTTCAATAACCATCCTGCTCGTAGCACAATTTGGTGGCGGCTTATTTTCGTTACTGCTTGGGCAGATATTTTTATTCATTGACCGTAAAAATAAAAGAAAGATCAGCACATGAAAAAATACATCATTGTTACAGGAGCAAATGGGTACCTTGGAAAATATGTTCTGACAGAAGCTATCAGGCAGGGATATCATGTAATTGGGTTTAAATATGACCATGCGCGTTCAGTTATGATCGATCATCCGCATATCGAATACATTACCTGTGATATCCGTAAAGAGATGCTTTCCCAGCCGGGAATTGAGGAAATACTGAAAGATAAAAATATAATTGGAATTGTCAACGCGGCTGCGTTGTTGGGCAGTTCTGATTATGATGAAAATTACCAGGTCAATGCAGAAGGTGTACGGAATGTCATTGATTTCGCTAAAAAGAAAGGCATCACAAACATAGTTCAGATTAGCAGCGTGGTGGTAATGAAACAAATCAAAGGCCCTTATGGTATTACCAAATTAAAAGGGCAGCAGTTCCTGGAAACATCGAACCTGGACTATACAATCTTCATTCCTGCCATGATTCTTGGCCCCGAAAGCCTTGGTATCAATCGTGTATTAAAAAATGTGTTCCGCTTTCCACTGGTAGTTCCGCTTATTGGATCTGGCAAGCAAACCCAACATCCCATTTTTGTGAAAGATTTTGCAAGATACATTGTCAAATCCATTGAAACACCGGCCACCAACAAAAAGACATACGAGATTGGCGGTGATACGGTTTTGTCTTTCAAAGCCTTGATAAAACTGATACTTGAAATAAGAAATAAGAAAAGAATATTCATCCCTGTGCCCGTATTTGTAGCATCCTGGTTGGGAAAATTATTCCAGGCCACTCAGAAAGTACCTGTGTTTACCGCTGAACATGTGAAAGGCATTTTGCAGGATTCCAATCTGAATACAGAAACCCTTGTACAGGATTTGGATTTCTCCCCCACCCCACTGAAAGAAGCACTTCAATACAGCCTTGATGAAATCGGGACAGACTGGGATAAATTCATCGCTCCGCACCCTGAAAAGACAATCAAAATTGATTAAAACTGAAAATAAATAAACGGCTGAATTTCGGCTGACCTGAACTGGTAGAGTATGAACACGACAATCACGGCGACGAGTGCTTTCAGGTACCAGGGCATATCAATGAACCACTGAATGTACTTGTCTTTGAGGGATGTTGGCAGCCAGTGTACAAT
>JBNGDT010000303.1:0-1249 GCA_049975305.1 Bacteroidales bacterium
GAGCTATAAAGACGGTGCCCCCCATGGGACGTGGATATATTATGATAATGATGGCAAGGTAAAATCCAAACAAACATTTAAAGATGGAAAACTCATTGAATAAATTTTTACAATTTGTTATTATCCCGGTTGTGTTGACGGCAGCTATAAGTAGTGGGTGTAACAACAAAAAAGAAAAGAAAGAAAACAACGGTAATCAACAGGAAATCTCAACACAAATTGACACCCTTGGTCATACCATGGACAGGGTTGTTACAAAACGATTTGACAATGGTAACATTCGGACGTTGCATTATTACCGTGATTCCAGCACGTATTTTGAGCGTAAATTATGGAAAAGCGGGAAGGATTACATCCGTGGCTGGATAGAAAACGGCAAAAGGGAAGGAAAATGGTACTCCTGGTATGAGAATGGTGTGCTTTGGAGCAGTGGAAACTATGAAAACGGATTGCGACAGGGAAAATCAAACCTGTATTATGACGACGGTTCAGTGCAACAAGTACAGGAATATAAAAACGGGAAACCACATGGCACCTGGAAATTTTATGATAAAAATGGCACCCTTACCCTTGAGGTTGATTACAACGAAGGGGAAAAACTTGAAGAAAGGCGGTTTGGGGAGTGATTCTTACTTCGGCAAACCCTTTAACGGCTCATATATGCCTGTCAAAATGTGTAATTTTGTAACAAGCTGATTGATTTTGGCAAATTTCTGTTTGAAGCGGATTCCAAACGCATACTTGAAGGCGGGACATACATTACCAATCCATGTATCGCTGTGGTTAAAGTTTGGTTTGAAAAATACGTTAGTGCAAGGGAAAACCACTGGGTACAAATAGAAAAATACAGAAACAACAAGGATTTTCTCGAACAGATACGGCGGAAAGCTCATACTTGCATCAAAAAGACATAGGATGAAATTGAGATGTCTTTTGAACACTTAAGACCAGCCCTCAAACGAAAGGCCGCTATGCGTTACGGTGTTATGTATGTTGAAAGCCCGCGTGAGCAAGCCATCCGCACAGCGCCAACTACCGGTTCATTTTTTAATAGAGATGAAATCCCCGAAGAAGAGCCGGAAATCCGCACAGTACACAGCCCCAAAAACGCCAGGAAATTAAATCCCGTTTCAGCAAGTACTGAAAATCAGGCCAGCATTAGCTTTGTGATGGAAGACAGGCATTGAGGAGTACGGATTATTCGATAATCAATTGAGTTTTGTTCGTATGCATTGAAGCACCTCATAGC
>JBNGDT010000304.1:0-1008 GCA_049975305.1 Bacteroidales bacterium
ATTCAATGCAGGAACCATGGTGATAAAAATCCCAAGAAACAGAAAAGCCACCTCAATAATGGGAGTCCATGTGAATTTATTGGCTGCTCTCAACTTTTTCCTGGTAAGCAAAAGCGACAAACCGGTAAAACCGAGCATAGCCCCCTCACGGATAAATCCATAATAATGGTTTTCATTAATGATATCAATGTAATTATTGTTCAGAAAAGCTACTGAAGCCACAATACCTGCCAGCCACAGAAAATTCAGATTCCCTTTTAATTTTACAGGTTCAATGTGCGTTTTGTCAGAAAAAAGGTTTTGCCTGGGTTCCTTTTTATGATAATATGAATCCACAAAGAAATAAATTATCAATAACAACACATTGACAAAAGCCCATTCCGGCAACAAGTGAAAAAACCATGAAAAATCTGCACCTCGTAAATACATCATAAAAAGTGGAGGATCACCCAAGGGTGTTAAAAGGCCTCCACAATTGGCAACAATCGCAATAAAGAACAAGATGGTATGTACCTGAAATTTACGTTCTGAATTGGTTTTTATTACCGGTCTTATCAACAGCATAGCAGCACCTGTTGTTCCCATGAATGATGCCAATACAGCACCTATCGCCAAAAACATAGTATTTATCCATGGTTTGGCTTCAATATCTCCCTCTAAATGTATGCCTCCAGTAATCACAAACAAGGAGCCCAACAATATTATAAACGGTACATAATCAAACAAAAGCTGATGCACAAGTGCATGCGACATGTTACTGGCAATTAGATAAATGGCCGTGGGAATGCCGAGAATAAGGGATACGATTAACTTATTTTTATTTTTTTCCCACCATTCTTCAAACCACAAGGGGCCAACGGCTATGGTTGCCAGCATTAAAACAAACGGGATAATTGTCCAGATTGGTAAACTAACGGCTTCTGCGCTTACTGATAAGATTTCCATAGTTTTAGTTTTAAAAACGGCAAAACTAATGTTTTTTTTAGTTTTTCATAAAAATGGAATCAA
>JBNGDT010000305.1:0-8453 GCA_049975305.1 Bacteroidales bacterium
GGTCCCATTTGAATTTGAGCCGGGTTTTGCGGCAGGTGGGACGGGTTGAGGAGGCTGATAAAGCTGAAGAACAGGCAGTTGGAATTGAGCCGAAGTTAGGGGGAGTGCGATCGGCTTCTGAGTTGCCAAAGGCTTCTCAGAATCAGCAAAATCGTATCACTGTATCGCCTTGTGTCAAGACGACTGTAGATCTACAATATTCTAATTTGGCAAAAAAAAATGCAACCCTAAAACCGTTTAATTATAATTTAGACTGTGGGAAGTATGAGGCTTATCCAGATTTAACTGGAAAGCGACAGGCTGAAGGGGGGTTGAGATTATCCAGTGGCAACAAGAAAGGCACTGTAGAAAAACCCCTAGTTTCAATTGTTACTGCTGTTTATAATAACTCAACAACTTTAGAGCGTTGTATTAATTCGGTATTAAGTCAAACGTATCGTAACATTGAGTATATTGTCATTGATGGTGGCAGTGATGAGGCTACTCTGAAAATTATACGGAAATATAGTGATCGGATAGATTATTTTGTCTCCGAGCCAGACGGTGGCATTTATAATGCTATGAACAAGGGTTTGCAATTGGCTCGTGGTGACTATATTAGTATTTTGAATTCTGACGACTGGTACTCGCAAGATTTCGTGATTTTATGTGTTGAAACGGCACTAGAAAAAGGCTCTGATGTTGTATATACTTATTGTAAGCATGGTCAAAATAAATGGATAACTCCGGGTATTAATGAAGGAATTATACTCGGACATCTTAATATTTCCCATGGTTCCTTTTTGGTCAGCAGAAATTGCTACAACCGAATTGGAAAGTATTCTGAAGACTATCGAATTGTCAGTGATGTCTTATGGATTCGGGAAGCCTTTTTGCAAGGGGCAAAGTTTGACTTAGTACCCCAATTTCTGTTCAACTTTTCTGAGGGTGGTGTTTCTTCCGGTAGTACCAATGCCAGAAAAAAATTGATGATATCTGAAATCATTAAAAACACCCAAGCTCAATTTAATTTTTTAGAAGCAAAAGAAGCAGAAGATATCTATATTTTTAGGTTTGATAAAAGTAGAATAGATAGAATTATTACAATAGCTCAAAAGTATAGTGGCGAAAATCTTTTTGTTCGCTCTCTGACCAAATATATTGATTACTGCTTTAAGTATAGAGATAATTTTAAACTATCTCACACAGAGTCGAGTACAATTTTCCCAAAGTTTATAGCAGCTTCAGAAAAGCTATCCATACCAAAATCATCCATTAGAATCAGCACAAAATATGGATGTTTTTCTAAGCTAGTAGATTCCATAGATAAAATTCATTCACAGAAAAAGCCAGCCCGAGGCAAAGTTATTCTTCATTACGTTTTTAATTTCTCAACGGCTTCAGAAACTTTCATTTACGATCTGGTGTGTCGCCTTGAGAAAAAGACTGTATTTGATAATTATATACTTTACGACAATCGGCTTCTTGAGAAGGAAAGACCTTATGAAAAAGGTTTACATATACAATGGTCGGCTTTTCGAGAGGAAGTCCGAAATGAACTCTACAAATATATTTTTACTCGACTTAACCCTGATGTTATGATTGCTCATTTTGCTTTAAATGAATGGAAACTATATCAGAGGATAAAACCTCTGGGAATATCATTGCCAACTATCAGCATGACCCATGGAATTGATGTTTTTTCAATGCGTACAAATCGGGAATATAAAAAATACCTAATAGAGGATTTTTGCAAGCGTCATAATACATCTTTCACCACGATTTCTAATTATCTGAAAAAAGAACTAGAAAGTCACGGAGTTCCGAGTAGCAAGATTTATCTGATTCACAATACAGTTCATGAAAGATTATTCTTATGTCGGAAAACCGATCAGTATTTCAATAAACAACGTACTCTTAATTTGTTGGCTATTGGCAGATTAATAGAGTTAAAGGGTCATATTTACTTGTTGGAAGGTCTAAAATACTTTATAGACAACTGTAGCACCAACGTACACCTGACTATTGTTTATGGAAAAGGGAGGGACTTTTATGATCAAACTGTTGATGCTATTCAGAAATTGAATCTGACTTCGCACGTTTCCCTCATCCCCTTTATTGATTTTTCTCAAAAAACAGACTTTTTTCACAAATTTGATATCTTTATACAGCCTTCAACCTATTCAAAAGACTCACTGAATCGCTCCGAATCATTTGGAATGGCTGTTTTAGAAGCAATTGCTTCCGGTTTACCTGTGATTGTAACTGATGCTGGAGGATTGCCAGAGGTTGTAGGACAACCGAATAAGTTTGCCAAAATAGTGCCTCATGGGAACGGAATTGCAATTGGTCAAGCGTTGCAGGCGTTTTTTGAAAAAGGGGAATGCTTCTGTGATAACATTGAATATGCAAAAGACCGTCTCTCTAATTTTTCAAATCAAAAGCAGATTCTGCTTTTGGCGAAAGCGATATTTCAAGTGAGCCATTCACAATTAAATGCACATTTGTTTTCCTCAAGTACCATAGGGGGAGCGGGATATGCAGCTTTCAGAATTCATAAAGGTTTGCTTGAAACTAGTATTAATCCTACGATGTTAACAACCGTCAGAAATCATGAATCTTTTGCTAATGTCAAAGTCATACGTCACCCCATGAAAGATGGTAGAGCGTGGAGAATTTTGCAGGATCAATCAATCAGTAAAGAAGGATTGACCATTTTTACGTTGAATCACCCATTTATCACCGCCATGAAATTGGCATCAATGGTTGGAGAAGCTGATGTGATTAATCTACATTGGACAGCACGTTTTTTGTCCATTGAAAATATTGCACAATTGAGTCACATGGGTAAGCCATTGGTCATCACAATTCGTGACATGAATCCACTGACAGGGGGATGTCACTTTTTTCATGGATGTCGTGAATGGCAGAAAAATTGCCAAAATTGTCCCCAGCTTGTGGACACATTCGATGATTTTCCAAGTCGGGTACTGAATGCTAAAAGGCGTTATTATAATTTTGACAATATTACAATCGTTACTTTAAGCCGACATAGTGCAGAAATTGTCAAACAAGCGCCTTACTTCAATCAGTGTAGAATTCAAATTATACCCAATTCAATTGAAACCGATGTTTTTAAACCGCACAGTAAGGATAAAGCACGGAAGAAACTAGGTTTACCATTGGATCGGAAAATAATTGGCTATGTTCCTTCCTACTCTAGTACAATTAAGGGTTATCGTGAGTTACTGGCAGCTTTTGATGTGTTGAAGCAGCAACACGGGGACTTAAATCCATTTGTTATGCTGTTAGGTGACAAAACGCCGATCAATGAAAAAATTGATTTTGATAACTGTAGTATTGGCTTCATTAATGAAAATTCAACCCTCGCGCTTGCGTATTCTGCTGCTGACCTGGTGGTTGTGCCTTCCTTGGAAGAGACTTTCTCTAACACAACTGCTGAGGCTATATCCTGTGGGACTCCAGTTGTTGGCTTTCAAACGGGTGGAATTCCTGATATGGTCAAAGACGGAGTTACAGGGTATACTTGTCGGGTAGGAGATATTGAAGGATTAGCAAAAGGCATATATAGGACTTTAACAGGGAAAAGTATGTCTAAAAGTTGTCGAACATACGCCGAAAATAATTTGAGTTTTATGATTCAAGCCAAGCGATATGAGGAACTTTTTTATGAGTTATACACTTACAACATGAAGTCTGTAGAGTTCTCCGAAAATCCGTTAGCTTTGTCCTATTTTTGTGATACAACATCAACCGTTATGAATCTTCTGGTGTCTAAACTTTTAAGTCAATGAATCTTAATCTTAGGCAAAAAATATGAGGAGCTTTTTTGTCGTGAGATACCAAAATCCATGTGAAGCAAGATATATAAATAAAGAGAGGCTGTAGTAGGATGAAAGAAAATACAACAAATTCAAATTTTGGAGCTTATCCACCTGGTCACTTTTATTCTCCAATTCCTGCCATAGAGGAGGTGTTAAAAGACCAAAAGAGAATATGGAAATCGTCCGAAATTGTGCCAGGTATCGATTTAAATAAGGAAGAACAACTTGATCTTCTGAAAGAGCTGATTCCTCTATACAAAAATATCCCTTTTACAGCTCAACGCAAGCAGAATTTATATTATTTCTTTGAAAGAGGTTCTTATTCCTATTCAGATGCCATATTCCTATACTTAATGCTTCGGTATCTGGCTCCATCAAAGGTTATAGAAGTTGGTTCTGGTAGCTCATCCTGCGTTATGCTTGACACTAATAGGCATTATCTGAATAACAAGATGAGTCTAACGTTTATCGATCCATTTCCAGATAAAATGCCTTCGATACCAAAAGACAGTCATGGGCATACTTGCTTAATACCTCGCCGGGTACAAGATGTCGATATAAACATATTTCAGAGTTTAGGTGAAAATGACATTTTGTTCATTGACTCCACTCATGTATGCAAAGTTGGAAGTGATGTAAATGACATTTTTTTTCGGATATTACCTGGCTTAAGTTCTGGTGTTTATATTCATTTGCATGACATATTCTTCCCATTTGAATACCCCAAGCATTGGCTAATTTCTCACGGTAGATATTGGAATGAAATCTACTTGCTGCGCTCTTTTCTTCAATATAATTCAGCCTTCAAGATTGTACTAATGAATACATTTTTGACCCAACATTACACAAGCTTAATTGGGTCAAATTTGCCATTATGTCTTAAGAATACGGGAGGAAGTATTTGGCTAAAGAAGCTATAACTTTGATGAATGTCTCCGCAATTACCATAACTGAAAACAAGATCTAAGATTTAATTATGAACGCAGTAACTTGCCCAATTTGCAAAAGTCAAACTTTTAAATCATCTATTGGTCGTTCTGATGTGGGATCTGCGCCAAAACCCAATAAATCCCTTAACCAATGAAACTTACCCGCACTCACCGTTTAACCGATTTTTATAACTGACTCACACAATGCCGAATATACTAGGATATCATTAGACTTGGGCAACTTGACAAATCTCTACTACTTGAGTATAATTCAGTTAAGACCTTAATATATGCTTTTTAGTTTGCGGAGTCATTATATTTGTGAGCGATTTTGTTCGGGGTCATCAACTGCTGCGGAGTGGTAAGCTAGAGGAGGCTGTAGCTGCTTTTCAAAAGGCGATCGCACATCATCCAAATTTCCGTTGGTCTCACTACAAGCTGGGAGAAGCTTTAGAGAAGTTGGGGCGTTGGGAAGAAGCGATCGCATCTTATCGGACTGTGATAAAGCTTGACTCAAATTGTGTTTTGTCTCACTACAAATTGGCAAAGGTGTTGATCGAAATCGGAGATTTAGAGGCGGGGATAAAAGTTTTAAATGAGGGATTAACTTTCCAACCTAGTGCTTATAAGTATTATGAAGATATCGCCGATGCTTTGGCTCAAAGATTGAAGTGGCAACTGGCTATCACTCACTACAATAAAGCTCTTGAAATTAATCCTAGTTCACCACAAATTAAATCTAAGTTAGCCTCTGCCATAAAGGCAGCAGAAACAGACCTAGAAAACCAGGGTACTACTCTAAAGTGTAAGAATTATCAGCCCAACTTGGAACCCGATGAAAAATCTCCAGATTTTAATTTGGCATCTCACTCTATCAAGGATCTTGAGCAAAAGTTTGCTCAACAAAATGGAATTGACTTTTCATTAATGCAGGGCAGAAATTTTGACCCTACCTTCAAGTTCAGAGTAGATCCCTACAAATTGCTTCGCTTTGTGGAGATTGACAAACTCAATGTAGATAATCTTATCGGCGATATTACGGCTTTAAAGATAGACAGACAAGGTAGATTTGGGAATAGCATTATTCAATTATCTGGTGCATATCACATTGCCAAAGCCATAGGAGCCTCAAGAATCTATCTGAGTAACTGGTGGTATATTAAGCAAGGAGAATCGAAGACACCATCAGGAGTCACAATAGTGAATACCAGTCAACCAGATTTTTCATCAGAAAAACTGGTTTTGGAAGGCACATTTTTTTATTCTTCAACTTTAGGTTCTTTATCCGCTACTAGACCCAATCTCTATTTAAATATGATGGATTTAATGGAATCCGTCAATTTAAGACGTTCTGGTGGTGAGCCACTGGGTGATAAAGACCTGGTGATACATATACGCTCTGGTGATATTTTTGGCTACCCAAACCCGCATCCTGGTTACGGTCAACCACCCCTTTCATTCTATCAGAAAATCATCACACTTCAAGCCTGGAATTCCATATCGTTGGTTTTTGAAAATAAATCTAATCCCATAATTGAGCCACTGATTGATTTTGCTGAGGAGCATTGTTTGCAAGTGCGGGTAATCAGTGGCAGTTTGAGAGAAGATATAGAGTATTTACTCAAATCGAGAGTCTTGGTGGTAAGCTGGGGTACTTTCTGTAGTGGCATTGCTATCATTTCCAAGTATCTGAAGACTGTCTATTATTTTGAAAGATTGCATTCATTGCATAAGACTAATATTTCTTGCATCAGAATCTTTGATAAACAAGGAGTTTACAAATCTCAAGTATTGAACAACAACTGGCAAAACACTAAGGCACAGCGCCAACTGATGCTATCGTATCCCCTCATTTCTTTGGATTTAGATATAAAGAAGTCCAAGATTTCTCAGGTTATACCTATTGTTAACATCGACAAAAACAACCATTTAAGGAGTCTCAAAATGTCTACCAATAGTATCTCTAATATGCTCTCAACAATACTTATAATGAAACCCAAGCCTTCACCAGTTCCACTGATTAGAATCGGTGGGGAAAGAGATGGAGCGTATTTAATCCCTGACGACCTCGATCATATTAAAGCCTGTTTTTCTCCGGGTGTCGCCAACCGTAAGAATTTTGAAGATGAATTAACAGATACCTATGGTATTCAATGCCATATGTGTGACAAGTCTAGTGATATCGGGAAATTTCAAACCCCGCTTAAAGAAGGGATGCAAACATTTAGGAAGAAGTGGCTTGATGTCAATGGTGAAACGGATAGCATTTCCTTAGATGCTTGGGTTGAAGAACTCGCGCCTGATGAACAAGATGACCTGATGCTTCAAATGGACATCGAAGGAGCAGAATACCGCAATATACTACAAACATCAGATAAAGTTCTTAAAAGATTCAGAATAATTATCGTTGAAGTTCATCATCTAGGGGTTGCACGAAATTCTCAAGAGTTTGAGGTGAATCTCAGTCCATTTCTAAGAAGGCTTAACGAACACTTTATATGCGTCCATGCACACCCCAACAATTGCTGTGGTGACTTTCTTATTCCGGGAACTAACATCAATCTGCCCAATGTTTATGAGTTAACCTTTTTAAGACGCGATCGATTCAATGATAAGAATCTCTCCTCTTGGCATGAGCCAATGATGCCACATCCTTTAGATATTAAGAAGAATGTAGACAACAAACCGCCTATATTTTTAAGTGAAGAATCACCAACTCAAGTCCCTCGCACTCCGGCTTCAACCATTAAATTACTTGAAGATAAGCTTGACTATTATATGTCAACCATTCCCAAGAAAGAACAAGAAAAAAAAGATTCTGTTCTCAAGGTATATAAACTTGCACAATCAATAGCTAATAGACTTTTCTTAGAAGAAGATATCAACATCGATTCAAAAGATATTAGCGATGTAGCTGAGGGCAAACATTATTATCTAAGTAGTAACTATGTCAACTATCCGAAGAAAGGTTTAGTAGAAGGGAAACAACCTTTCTTTTTCCACACCGGATTTGGATTTAATCAGTACATCACTATTGATTTAGAAAAAGAATATATATTGACTTCCCTCGTGATTCAAAATAGAGTGAATGGATCTAGAGAGCGATCCCGTTGCTTGTTTTATACAATACACGACAACCTTTTACCCGACCTTTCTTTAGGTTTACCTCTTAACATAGATAAACCGTTTTGGGAAGGAAATTGCTTAGAATGTAGTACAAGACTTAAAAAGGTCAGAACACGATATATAACTATTTTTTCACCTGAGAATACAGCGTTACATTTTTCATCTCTACAAGTGTTTGGTGTCTGTTATGAACAAACATAATCTACGTCAATATGCAGCAATCATTGGGTATGACCATCCATAAGAAGAGGGGGTTCAAGGTTTCAAAACATGATAATTGTAATTAAAAAATAGGCTGGAAAAATTAATCGACTTAATAATCTCAACTTAATTTTTCTAACCTGAATTACCTTGAATGTCAGGACGATCGCCTATCATTGCAATGCTGTAAATATACTATAAAAAATTAATTAATACAATCTAAGATATTTTAGTTTACCATAAAAATCATCAAAAGTGGTTGGCTCAATTAATTCTAAAAAAGAACCCAAGTATAATAAAACATCAAAATAAAATAATTTCAAAAGCTCCTCTGTTGATTCTTCGTCAATAAATATTCCATCAACCAGTCCAC
>JBNGDT010000306.1:0-4654 GCA_049975305.1 Bacteroidales bacterium
TAGCAGGATTACTGAAATCCTGGGAAATGGGGATGGCGATCGCTTTCTGAAAAGCATCCACAGCCTCTTCTAGCTTACCGCTCGGCAGCAGTTGATTACCCCTCACTAAATCCCTGACTCCCCAGAATCAAGTCTATATAGACCGGTTGGATTCACCCAGGGATTATACCATCATCAGGATATTCTTGCCAAGGATTTTAATCGACCCACAATCAACTACACTTGTCAAGTACGGATAACCGAATGCTTTATTCCGGCAAACCGAATGCTGCTGGCTCTAGGTAATGCGATCGCGGCCCTCCGTATTCGAGCTACACTTCCCCATCTTCTCTTCTCAACTCGGATACCGGCTCAAATTCTCTGGTATTGTGAGTGACCAATATTAAATTATTGACCATGGCTCGCGCGGCCATCAGCAAATCATCAGGGTCGATTGGGGTTCGGCAACTCGCCAAGTTGTTTGGGATTTCTCGGGCATTTTTGGCGGCTCTATCATCCAAAGGTAAGGAGACCAAAAAATCTCAAAATTCTGGTGGCATTGCCAAGTTTGGCGGCGGATTTTCACTCTCGCTTCGCCCCATAAAATCACTCAAATTTCACGGTGGTCAAAGGAATGTTGGGCATGGTGGGCGATCGCCATTTGATGGGTGATTGAGGCTTTGATTTGCTCACCAATTATGGCTCGTTTTCCGGGCATCTTGCCTGTATAATTGGCAGGGTCGCACCCATCCTTGGCGGAAAGGGAGTTATACGGATTGAGGACTGGGGCGATCGCCACTTCTGCTAATATAGCGGGTTATGGGGGGAGTAAGGGGGGATGTGGGCTGGGAGTCGGCGGTTGGCGATCGCTTTGAGGGGTGATATAATTCGGGTTGATGCCTCCATAAATTCTTTCACCGCAGGGGGAGGTGGCAAGGTGCGATCGTATTACATCACAGCCAGCCTACCACTACCCTAGCACGATTACTGAAATCCAGGGAAATGGGGATGATGTGCGATCGCCTTTTGATAAGCAGCCATCGCATCTTCCCAACGCCCCAACTCCTCCAAAGCTTCTCCCAGCTTGTAGTGAGACCAATGGAAATGGGTATGAAGTGCGATCGCTTTTTGAAAAGCATCCACAGCCTCTTCTGGCTTACCGCTCCGCAGCAGTTGATTACCCCTAACTAAATCGCTGACCAATTTGCTGACTCCCCAGACTAAAGCAATGCCGAAACCGTCCCCTAGTGTACCACAGCCATAGAAATTTGTCAATGTCAATTTGGGTAAGTCTCGTGATATGGTACAATCCTGGTGTGTGTCAGGGTTGAATGTGGATTGGGAAGTTATTTATGAGGAGTAGTCAAGAAATGAGTGCGGGGGAGTTACTGAGACAGGCTAATCAGTTGAAACGGTCTGGGAAGTTGGATGAGGCGATCGCACTTTATCATCAGGTAATTGACATCAACCCCAATTTTGCTTGGACTTATCATGGCTTAGGGGATACCTTGGCTAAACAGGGGAATTTAGATGAAGCTGTTGCTTGTTATTCGGAAGGCTTAAAAATTTATCCTAATTCGGCTTGGTTGTACTACAGTTTGGGAGAGGCTTTAGTTAAACAAGGGGATTTAGAACCCGCAGTTGAATGTTTGCAAAAGGCTATTAAGATTAAACCGGATTGTCATAAATTTCATCATAGGCTTGGTCAAATATCAGAGCAAAACACTTTCAACAGTCAAACACTTGAAGAATTGTATTCACAACATACCGGAAAAGTATCTGATAAGTGGTCTTCCTATTTAGTGGTATATGATCAAATCCTAAAAAGTTACAGAAATCAGAACGTCAGATTACTAGAAATAGGTGTTCAAAATGGTGGTTCTCTTGAAATATGGTCAAAATATTTTTCTAATGCGAAATTAATTATAGGCTGCGATATTAACCCTAAATGTGCCAATTTGAGTTATGAAGATTCAAGGATTCATGTTCTTGTGGGTGATGCTACGAGTGATGAGGTGAAAAGTAATCTTACTCAGTTATCTAAAAGTTTTGATATAATTGTTGATGATGGTTCTCATCATTCTTCAGATATTATAAAATCTTTTGCCAGATATTTTCCTCTTTTAGAAGATGGCGGAATATACATAGTTGAAGATTTACATACCTCCTACTGGAAACAGTATCAAGGTGGCTTATTTTACCCCTTTTCATCTATTGGTTTTTTCAAATATATTGTTGATATAATTAATTATGAACACTGGCGAATTGACAAAAAACAAGCTGACTTATTTAAAGAATTTTGCCGTAGATATAACTTTCAAATTGATCCAATCATTCTCAAAAATATCCACTCAATTACATTCTTTAACTCCCTATGTGTGATTATTAAATGCAAGCCAGAACATAATAATCTTGGAAAACATTGTGTTGCAGGATTAATTGATAAAATCGAAGAAGTAGAGCGAACGGTAAGTTATACTCATAGCGTGTTTCAAGACAAAAAAGATAATCAATGTTCAGAGACTAACAACTATCAGATCAATACAACAATAATTTTGTGTTCACAGGATGACCCCGAAGCACTTTGGGAATTTAATCTGGAGGAAGTAGAACAACTCAACACCGGAAACACAGTTGAACTTATGTTGAAAGGTTGGGTGTTAGGAAAAAAATCAAAAGTAGAGGTTATAGAAATCATCCACAACGATGTAGTTGTTAAACAGACTTTCGTAGATTTTCGCCGTCTAGATGTGGCTGAGGCTTATTCCCATGTACCTAATGCCGAGATGAGCGGATTTGAAACTATTGTTAATATCGGTGAACTTGTGGATCAGGGAGAGTTGCTGATACAAGCAGTTTGTTCAGATCAAAGCTGTGTTCCCCTCAAAAAAGTTCAGTTTCAGGTAGTGGCAGAAGATAAATAACTTTTTGTCGATTTCAAACGGCTTTATTATTCATAGAAAAACACATCTTTTAGAGACTTTATTTTTTCAACATAGCCTTCATTTTTTTTCCTAATATAGCTTAATAAGGACTTGTTTTCTTCTTTGAGATTAAAATCTTGATAAATAAACTCAAGCTTTTGAATTTTTTCCCTGTCATTGACTCCCAATATGTTACATATCCTTTTTGCTTCCATTTGAGCAGGGGTCAGGGAGAAATTTACATTGACTTTTTCATCTGTAACAGATAAAAATGTTTTGTCCACACCCAAGAGTTCTGAAACGCAACTAAAAAGGTTTTTATAGTCACAAGCGACCAATCTAAAATAACCATCATTTTCGACAAGCTTAAGAAAATAGGAAAACCAGTTACAGTGTACTTCCCTACAGACTACATGCTCGGGAAAGCTTATGTTATGTTTATTTTGCTTGATATGTTGAGAATAATCCGATAAGAGCCAGCTACTTGGCTCTCTAATAGCAGTAATGATTACCATTTCTTCAAATTCATGCTTTAATGAAATGAAAAGTTTGATCAACTTATGTTTGTTTACTATTCCAAACAACTTCTCCTCAGAAATAATAATGTTTTTGTTTACTTTGAGCAAAAAATTTGAGGAAAGAGTTATATCGTTAACTGTTTGTACGAAAAGTTCTTGAAATAGTGGATCTGCATTTCCTTGACCCAAACCTCGACTATACTCTAATGGAAATGCAAATCCAATTTTGCTCAAATCACCATTTCTCTCCTTTATTTCGAGTACCGATTGCAATGCCGAAGTTCCGCATTTGGGAGCACCTACATGAATAATCAATTTTTTCATTTTCAATTCCTCCTGTGCAGTTAACGATCAATTAGATGACAAAATAGGCTCCCAAACCTCTTTCAATATCTTAGCAATTTCTAGGTAATTTACCACTGGGACGTTAGTAGGAATCTTGCCTATATTGCCAAGGGGTGTAATCTTCTTTAGATCAATAATTTTCGCGGCTTGATCAAGAGCGCATTTTAGGTTAAGAGGTGTAGGAGACCTTAAGGACAAGATATTAGGAGACCGCAAGGCTAGATTTTTATTGTAGTAACCATTCGTAATTGTAATACATCCCGCGCTCGCCATTTCAAGGGGCGGATAACTCGGATGAGGGCTTTCCATAAGCGAAATGCCAATTGCTGTTTTATTGAGAGTCTCAGAATAGTCTTCAAGGGATAGCTTACCAACAACAGAAGCATTTTCTAAATATACTATTAATTTTTCAGCAAAATCCTCGCCTGCAAAAATAAGTTTAAACATTGTATTTATCGCTGGATTATCTGCTTGCCACATCTGTAATCCTTCAAGAATGATTGGAAATAAATTTCTTTCAACTGAAGGTCGGCCATAAATTAAAATTATGGGTTCTTTTTGCGTGGGATGTAACTTTGAAGCAAGTGTTTCATTTAATATATACGGATAATGATAAGTTGCTCTAAAAGAGTATTCTTTGGTTAAAAAGTTTGCCAGTTCCTCGGAGTTAATCAAGGCAATTACATTTTCTTCTTCATAGGTTGTACGAGCTATAGCTGAACGACGAGACCAAGTATAAAATCCTGGTTCATAATCTTGAATTAAGTAAATTAAAGGCATCTGAGGAGAACCGAAAGCATCAAATTGCTGGCGACGCAATCTAAAGCCAAGATCCGCAGTCCACCAAGCCGTCGCAAAAAATACATCAGATGGCCTGATTGATAATGG
>JBNGDT010000306.1:4664-7412 GCA_049975305.1 Bacteroidales bacterium
TGATAATGGTACATGGCGGTAGTGATACAAGGGAACAATTGTTGGCGAGGAAAAATCTTCGTTTGGTCTTGAGCTAAAAAACTGAAAATTGAGTCTATAACAAGCCTCTAGGATGCTTTCTTCATCTACTTTGTCAGAAGTAACAATTAATCGCAAATCAACGTCTTTGTCAAGTTTACTAAACAATTCTTGGCCAATTTTTATAGCGGTGGATACACCACCATAAATTCTTTTGGGCTGCATAGTAGGTATAAGCAGATTCAATCGCGGACGTCGGCAAGGCGACACTGTAATATTGACTGGGTATGTTTCTAAATTTGCATTGGGTGAAGGAGAGCCGAAACTACTTAAAAGTTTAACCGGTCGTAGTAGAGACAGCCCATAATCTAGTTCATCTGCGTGAAGTTTCCAGCAGGCACTTTTTTGCTTACTAAATTTGTCCAAAACTTTGATGCCATAAAATCCTTGATGTTCGACTACATATAAAATACTGCGCTCTATTGCATGGGCGATAGTACCGTCTATTTGACCAGATTCTTCTTCAAAATCCCTGTAGTCAAGATTTAGATTAAATAAGGGTTTAATCGCCTCAGTTCTCGCCCAGAACATTGTGCTTGAAGGAAATTCGAGTAGCATATCACTTGATAAATTAATCTCCAAGCGTTGCAGTATTTCTTTCGCATGATTAAAATCAAATCCCCAATTTCTTAAATCTTTTACCTCCGCAAAATGCTCTGAATAGACTAAGCCTACTGTTCCTTGTGAAAGGAGCAGCAAGTTGGAAAGAATTATGTCTTTGGAACCAATCAAGTTATCAAAAAGGAAATCGCCCCAATTAGACAGTTTCGAGTGGTGAGGTGACTTTTTAGTATGAAGATGAAGTATAAATTTTGCATCCTTGATATATTTTGCTCCTTCAATTAAGAAGGGCGCAACATCCCGGCCACGATTTTGAGTGATAACAACAAAACCATCAAGCTGATATTGCGCTAACAATAGGTTTAATTCAGTGGATTTTTCCAATGTATCTGTGGTGCAAACAATTTTAAGTTGTAGAATCGACGAAACGGTTGAGATGCGTTCTAATATTTGTACTGCTATATCAACGTAAAAGCAATGAATCACTGCAAGAATTGGAACTTTGCTTAATTCAGATAGTTTTATATTATCAATTTCGCATAAGGGTACTTCTACTGAAGGGATATGTGACGACGGTGGGTTATAAGCCTGAAGCTGTCCAATATCGCCGAATCTAGCCGGAGTTGGTAAAGCAGCCTTGGGAGGATAATTAAGCTCAAGGCTGCGGTCATGATAATAGGTTGTTGCTTGATTCCTCTCATTTAAATGTTGCCTGATTAACTCGATTTGAGACGGCTTCAATACCTCCATAAATTCTGGATCTTCGAGTTGGTAAAGCCCAGATGTAAATAATTGTAGTTTTAAAAATGGAAACCCCTGATCGCAAAGCTCTTTCCAATAATGAATAGTAGGGTTTTTTATTTCCTGGGCAGGTAGAGGATGTTCAAAAATTTCAGATATTTTCAAACCGAGATCCGAGAATTTTTCCCATAAAACAAGTTCTAGCATCGAGATGACTTTAGATTTTAATAAATAATACTCATTATTACCCATTAAAGACAAAGCACCTTTTTTAATTGCAGTTGATTTTAATGTAAAAAAGTAACTTTGAAAATGATTTTTAATCTCTTGGCTTCGTGTTAAGTAAACCACATCAGCCTCCGATTTATTTATGCGTAAACGCAGTGATTCAGAATGTTTAAAATCATCCAACAATACAATTGAATCGTTGGTAAACGTAATGCTGTGAGCCTTATGAAGCGATAGAAAAATTCTGCAAGATAATCGCCACGCGCCAAAATCATATCCAACATTCTCTCTTATAATGCAAGCAGATGCTTTAGCGTTTCCAGGGTGAACGCACAATGAATAATGACCAGAGTTAACTACAACAATAACCTTATACCCTTGATTAACGAATGAATTTATAGTATCTACTTGTAGGTGAGATAGTTTTCCTTTAGTGCAAAAAGCCACATAGATAAGCACATCATCATCGGAGTCAATTTCGCAAGTAAATTCGATTCTATAAGGAATAATATCATCTTCTTTAAGAGAACGACCTTCCAGCCGTCCTGATGAACAATAATGCCATAAAGGATTTAAACCAGAAGATGCTATATCTGGATTATTATTGATATAATTGCTGCTGGAAAATATTGGTGATGGATCAAATGAATACGGTGGTACTTGTGCTACATAATGTTCTAATGGTGTTAATTGTTTTAGCTCATTAGAATAAAATTGTAGATAGAAACTTGTGCTAAAATACGGGTTTGGGTCATATTTTTTCCAGCCATATGTTAAGTAATGAACGAGTGGATTGTCTTTCTTTTTATCTGCACTAGAAACTTGAGAAAAATAATATTCTGCATCAAAAATGGGTGAAGGATTGAAACCTTTGGAAGCTCCTTGTGTTAAATAATGAGTAGCTGGATCAACATCTTGCCCTATAAATTGAGCGTATTTTCTGACATACCATGATTCATCGAATAATGATGATTGTGCAATAAGCTCTCGCTCACATGATGTTGGCAGTTTATTAGAGGATAAAAATTCTTGCCAATAAGACTTAAATAAACGATGGTTATTCTCCCTAACCTCACGACCCTGTTGCTGATTTCCCTTCTGGCGAGTCGCCCCCTCTTGGTGCTGCAAACTCACCTGATT
>JBNGDT010000307.1:0-5040 GCA_049975305.1 Bacteroidales bacterium
CGTTCTCGTTGGTATAGTTGATGCGGTGGTTTTGGTCTCCGCTGCCTTTGAAACGGATCTCATTGTAGTTCATGGCGAGGTTGCCGCCGGTGATGCTGAGATTGTTAATCATTTATTTAAGGTGTAACTGTAATTTTTTGTGAAGTAAACTCAAAACTTCTTCCATCATAAAGGGTAATTGTTATTTTAATTTGAAAATTACATGTTTTATCAGGAGGAGATGATAAGCTAAAACACAATGGATTTGTACGGGGAGGATTTTCTTTATCAAAAAATAGACTGACATTATTGTAATAATTCCCAAAATAAGTTGTTGCAGATTGTTGATAAGATAAAACATAACCGGTAGAATTATAGTAATTACTCATGTTTTCTGCCTCAATGCAATAATAATTATTTGATAATGATTCTCTAAATTCAATAGGCGTATGATAATTTATTTCCATAAAATCATTAATGTTTTGATTTTCTGAAATCTCAGAATTGTAATCATGTAATGATTTAATATCAATATCTGCGTAATAGTTAATTGCATATATAGTATTTAGGGGTGTATTACTTCCTAAGTAAATATTTTCTATTACAGGTATTAAAAATAATTTTAGGGAGTCGTATGAAATAACTGATGTACTATCAGGTAAGTTTTCAATTAAATAAAAATCCTTTACCGTAAAATAGCCTTTTTTATAAGGGGTAACATCATTTTCACAAGCAGAAAATAATATTGAAAAAGCAACCAACGTTTCTAATAATAAGAATATAATATTATTTTTCATTTTTTGTGTTTTTTAAAATTGTAAATTACTCCTATGTTTATGCCATAAGAAAATTGATATGCACTTATTACTTTATCTTTGTTCAAAAAATCAAAATTTGTTGTAACGTATGGCTGAATTACAAATGAGAAAGGTTTTCTGTAAAAGAAAAACACTCTTGTTTCAATCATAGCATAAAAGTTATTATCAAAAATTCTATTAACATCATATATATCAAATTTCAATCCATCAAGGTTTTCCCGCATTAATACAGTTTTAGAAAAATCAAAATTTTCAAAAAATTCACTATCGTAATTTGATTTTAACGGATTGAAATATAACCAATCAATGGAAAGTCCTTGGGTTACACATATTTTTTCATTTTTAAAGATGATATAAGAGCTACCTATGTGTAAGTCTGGTTTAATTGTATAGATTTTGTGATATTGTAATAACATGTCATCATCTGGATGGGGATTTATAAAATCATATTTAGCAATAAATGAATTCGTTACAAAACCACACCCGAAATTAATATTGATATTTGAATTCTCTAATAAGTAATAATATTCAATACTGAAACTCAAATCAGGTGTTTGGTTAAGATTTAAACTTATGTCATCAGTACCAAAGCTGTTATTTGAAAAATTATTTAATCTATAACCAGCACTAACACCAAGTTTATGATTTGAAGTAACAGAGTTTTGTGTATAAACACTTAATGGAATAGCAAGCAAAATTGAAAAAAGCACAACTTGCTTATAATAATTTATTTTTTGTGTTTTCACAAAAATGTATTTTTTTGAGTTGCCGTTCATGCTATAATTTTATTAAGGTTTGAGTTTTTACAAAATTTTTATTGCTTATTTTGATTAGAAAAACACCCGCATTTAAATAACCCAAATTGATTTTATTTTTTGAAAAATGTTTAATTGACAAAACTTTCTTACCATAAATGTCAAATATATCAATATTCAAGTTATCTAAATCATTATATTCAATAAAAACTTTATCAGTAAATGGATTGGGGTAGATTTTTATTTGATTATTAATTGAATCAATTAATTTAGAATGATTAAAATTAAAAGAATTATTTTCGATCCCTGATTTACTGTTATTATTTGATCCAAGATATGTTATTCCTAATTTACAATCAAGCGGGCATTGTCTTATCTTAGCTACAAAATCAGCACCTTCTTTAACTGTAAAATCATTCAAAACAATTTCATGATATGCATTATATTCAACATGTTCATTAGGGTTAATAACAACATTGTTTGGAGCATTTGCTGTAGATAAGAAACCAGCTAATGGGAACCAGTATATACTTGAAGCAAATACAGAATTTCTATAGCTTTCTTTGACCTCTAATTCACCGTCACAAGTAAATTCAGATTCCTTTGGTTTAATATTAAAAATTGCTTTTTGGCTATTTGAATAATATATATTTTCATCAACTTCAGAATTAAATAACAAGTAAAATCCATTGTTACTCATTCCATTATAACTTCCTATCCATCCCCAATTAAAGTGAAAATAATTATTATCATCAAAATCATAACCATCACATATAAATGCATGTCCGCTCCCTCCATCTTCTGAACCTCCCCTATAATATAAGGGTCTTTCCTTATTAAGTTCTTCCCTTAATAGCTTTTTCCATTTATTTTGTGAAAACCAAAATTTGCGTTTTATATCAATATCTTCACTATAATCAAAAACATTTTTAAATGCACTCTTTGCATTTTGTATATTTGATGATGATGCACAATTATTTGAGCAATAATCCATTTCAACAGCAAGCCCAATATCTTTTACCAGTGTTGCAACAGCATGAGAAGACTGTGTACCAATATTGCCAGTAGGATTCATTCTACACCAAACATAATCACCATAAGGGTAGTTCCAATACCTCATTATTTGGGCTATAGCAATAGCTACACATCCTGCTGTACACTTACTTCCAATACAATTATTTTGTAAACCCAAACCATCGTCTTCCACTTCACTATTATATGGAGGAAATTGATGCCATTCTGTTTGTATTAAATAAAACGCTCCTGATGATTTAGCTTTTTGGGCTAATTTTGTTACTAATTCATTCTGATAAAATGATAAATCTTCTGGATTATTAAGGCAGTATCTGTAAATATTTTTATATGATTTAATCCACATTTTCCAAGCTGGTGCAGGATCAGTTAAACTAAAATTATTTTTATAAGAATATGCCAAATATGGACCGAATTTTTCAAAGGATGATATCATTACCCAACCAACATTTTTTATATCAATTACATAAAAATAATTCGTATCATTTTCAACAATTGGCACTAAATCAAAAGAATTTTTCTTTATTGAAATTGTATCGTTTGTTTTAAATTCAAAAAAATTTACTGCTTTGTTATATGCATCTATTTCATTAATAAACTGGGCAAGACATAAATGATTTAAAATAACAGTAAAAATTATAATTAATATTATTCTAATATTTAATCCATAATGTTCTTTAAGATACATAAAGCTATTTTTTAAGATTTTCAATTTCTTTTCTCAAATAATTTATCTCCTTTTGTTGACTGATAATGTATAAGGTTAATTCTTCTATTTTTTCTAATAATTTTGAATTTAATTGCCCTAATGGATATGCTTCAGCCTCCAATGCCTTTGCACTAGGAATATTTGGTAAGCGATTATACCTTTTTATATGATTTTCTAATTCATTTATTGTCATTAATTCATATTGTTCATCAAAAACATAATCACAACCAACCATATTTATCCTAATTTCTTTGGCATGTACATCACCACAAACATCCAACTTATATTGCGGGTTAGTGGTTCCAATCCCCACTCTTCCATTACCATTCACAACCAAAATTTCTCCTTGCTGGTCATTTCGTAATTCCATAAGCCGGTGTGCATAGGAGGCTCCCGGATCAACTACAAACCTTGCATCGTCCTGCCCGAGCGAACTACCACCTGAAATACGAAGTGTGCCCTCATATACTTCAAGAGAAGTTTCCGGTGTTTCTGTTCTAATCCCCACATTTCCATCCTCATTAACCGTAAAATACGCATCCTGTTCATCCCCCACACTCAAATTTCCGTTCTGCTCAAGCTGCAGTTGCATTCCATTGTTCAGCAGAGTGAGGCTGCCGTTCTCCTGGTTCGTTATGCTGGCGCTTTTGTTGTGCATTTGTATTAACAGGCCGTCATTTTCTGTTTTGCCTGTGTTATAATTGGTCACCTGTATAGTCGATGAAGAGTTTATTGTACCAAAAGGCAAAAGTCCACCTTTGTCGCCAGATTTATCTTTTATTATTACATCGCCTGGAACAGGATCCGGTTTAATAATTTCATAATTATTGTTATGTACATGTAACAAATGCTTTGGTGAATAAGTGCCAATACCTTGTTTTTGCGCAATCACTGTACCATTTCCCATCACACGATAAATTTCTACAAACTCTTCATCAGCATAATAATTCCGGATAGCAAATGCTTTGGTTTTTGCATTGTCAACATCTATTTTTACCCCATACGACCAATCGTTTTCGGGAAAATGTTTGATATGTAGTTTGGCTGTTGGATTGTTCATTCCTATCCCTATATTGCCATTTCCTAATACTTTAAGTATTATACCATTATTGTTCCTTAATTCCATAAGATTGTGTGCTGTAGAAAGTTGTGCATCCACTACCAACCTTGCAGTTTCCTGATGAAAAGAACTATTACCACTTATCTTTAGGCTGCCATTATGAATTTCTAATGAAGTTTCAGGACTAGAGGTCCCAATCCCTACCTGTCCATTATTCCCAGGTATGTAATACAGCCTGTTACCGTTTTTTGTCCAGTAATTTAATTCATTTAATGTAGGGATGTTTTCAAGGGAATTGTAATCTCCATCAAAAAGTATATTGTCGTTGTCTGTTAATTCATTCAGATCAGATGGAATATCCGGAACATTTGTCAAATTATCATAATGCACCTGAGATTGTCCGGGTGTTTGCAGCATGCTTTTGGTGTAATAGTTTGTAGAATCATCCACCCACACCGGGTCGGCTTCTTCTGTGACGTAACCTGCTGTGGCATGGTTTCCCCATGAAAAAGCCATGTTCCAGTTGGTGCTGTCTAAATCGGGGGTATTAGACAAATCTGAATAACTACCGCTAGTTGCCACTGTGGCAAAGCTTGGTTTGTTGGTGACAGAATCCCAGTCTGGCAGCCAGCTTACGGGGCGGTAAAGCCCTGCGTGGGGTCCCCAACTGTAAGCTGTGTTCCAGTT
>JBNGDT010000308.1:0-1145 GCA_049975305.1 Bacteroidales bacterium
GCTTATATTTGTTTCAAAATACGGCATTGAAAAAAGTAGTTTTTAGAGATGCCCAAATGTTAGTAATGGTTAAAATAATCAAACCATATGAGGCAGATAGTGAAACAATAAGGTTTGAAGTGCGTTTAGAAGATAAAACCGTGTGATTGACATAAAATCAAATCATTGAATAAATCCAGACTTGAAAAATCGCCACCGTATTTTTTTATTTGCAAGATACTACACTAACTTTGTTTAACAATTGGAGAGGTGCCGGAGTGGCCGAACGGGGCGGTCTCGAAAACCGTTGTCCGCTTATGCGGACCGGGGGTTCGAATCCCTTCCTCTCCGCAGAATAATAAACCCTGACGGTAGTCAGGGTTTATTATTCTGGAACTCTCCCATTTGGGATCACGCAAGGCGATAGCCGAAGCGTAATCCATAGCAGAGCGAGTCCCGATAAACATATCAAAAAGGTATCGGGATAATTCGACCATCGTTATTTACTGCACTATCGTTTGTAAATATCGGGTTTCATTCGAGTGAGGGTGAATAAAGAGTTTTGTCTCTGTACTTGCTCTCACTCGCTACACTGACTTCAAATATGATTTACTCAACAACAATTGCTTTTGAATACATTTTGTCATCAGCAAATATCTTAATGAGATACACTGCTTTGGGCACCTCAATTGTACACTCCAAA
Source organism: Bacteroidales bacterium (assembly GCA_049975305.1). Taxonomy (GTDB): domain Bacteria; phylum Bacteroidota; class Bacteroidia; order Bacteroidales; family ML635J-15; genus JAQIBY01. Next base: position 683 of record JBNGDT010000308.1, read on the forward strand.
TAATCGGTATTTTGCGCTGACAAATCCAATATCAATCTACCGGTACCATCATAAACCGAAACCTGAATATTTGACTTTAACTCTGGCAGCTCTATTTTCACCAATCCGTCGGTTGGGTTAGGATAAATTTTCAGTCCATCAGCAATATTGCTTTCAGCAGATAATCCAAAAATCTCATAGCATTCAGATGTTTTTTCACAATCGTTAAGTGAAATCCTGACAGCATAATTTCCATCCACATCAGGGAAGAACTCCTGCCCTGTTGCGCCATCTATTTCCATCATATCCATATCGCAATCTAACCACTGATAATCGGCATCATCTTGATTTGCAGCAAAGCCTTCTTCAAGCAAACTAATCGTATTATCAATCGTTGTAACATCAAGATTTATTTCAATAATACTATCGCAACCTGCAACATTCGGAATGGTATCAAAATATTGTCCTGAGGCAAAATACACAT
>JBNGDT010000308.1:1245-4855 GCA_049975305.1 Bacteroidales bacterium
AGGAATCGCAAGCATGCACCGTCGTCTCAGCAAAGGTAGATTCCAAAACAGTTAACTCAATTTCAATAATCGAATCACAAGCTGCTGCATTTGGAATGGTATCATAATACAAACCAGATTCTGTATAAATATTTCCAGCAGGTGAAAGGTATTCATTACAAACTTCTTCAAGTAAATATCCGTATGTAGTTTCATTAACATTCAAAGTGATTTCAATGATACTATCACACAAACTTGCATTTTGTATGGTGTCAAAATACACTCCACTTTCCGTGTAAATATTTCCGGCAGGTGATAAATACGCATCGCAAACATCTTCATTTATGCTCGCAAAGCTAGTTGTTCCTAGATCAAGATTTATCTCAATAATACTGTCACAACCTGCAACATTCGGAATGGTATCAAAATATTGTCCTGAGGCAAAATACACATCGCCTGAAGGTGCCACAAAGGAATCGCAAGCATGCACCGTCGTCTCAGCAAAGGTAGATTCCAAAACAGTTAAATCAATTTCTATGACAGAATCGCAGAACATATAATTCGGGATGGTATCGTAATGAATTCCTGATTCGGTAAATAATGTCCCTGAGGGCGCTTCATACAGATCGCAAACTTCCTCTATAATTGAGCTGCTCGTTGGCCCAATAATATGAATCATTTCTGTCATTGTACTATCAACATTCAAGGAAGTGTCTGTTACCGTAAGGCTTACCAGATAATTTCCTGTTTCATAATACACATGAAATGCCGCAGAATCTGAACTAACCGCTCCATCACCAAAATCCCAGTAATGGGTATCTGCATCCATACTTAAATTTTGAAAATCGATGATTGTGGAGTCACAGTTTTCAATTCGAGAATAGGTAAATTCTGCGATTGGAAGCGCGATTTTCTCAATGGTATCCACAGTTGGTGATGACCACATTCCCAGGGTGTCTTTAAATTGATAATGTAGGGTATATTCTCCTTTCCACATTTGTGTCATATCAATTTGCTCATCCAGTAAAAAGAAAGATTGGGCAGGACTTACAGGATTTTCCTGAGCATTACTGAAATCATCATCAAACCAATAGCGGTACGCAATGACCTCATTATTAATTGACTGAGTTTCCTGAATTTTATAAATAAACTGAGAAACGGTACTACTATACTGGCCACTGTTATCTAAAAATCTCATATAGAAAATGTGCACGCCGGGGTGTAAGTTTCCGGCATCAATGTCGGTTGCAAGGAGCAAGTTTTGAGTTCCGGTAACAGGTTCGGTTATGGCTTGATCAAAATTATCATCAAACCAATACTGATAAGCTGTGATATCATTGGATACTGTTCCACCGGAAGGTACGGCGGTTTTGTAAAAGAATTGCGTTACAGGGCTACTCCATTGTCCCCTTTCATCTTCATAACGCATGTAGAAAATATGTACACCGGAGCTGAGTGCAGAGGCATCAATATCTGTAATTAACTGAAAGTTTGAGGAGGAGGCTATAGTTTGGTTTACTGCATTATCAAAACCATCGTCAAACCAATATTGGTATCTTGTGATTCCATTATTTGCGACAGAAACCTGCTCTGAAAACTTGTAGAAAAATTGTGCTATCGGTGAGCTCCACTGGCCTCTGTCATCTTTGTAACGAATGTAGAAAATATGCACTCCGGATGTCAATGCAGATGCATCAATGTCTGTCAGCATCTGGTAATTTTGTGAAGCAGTAACAGTTTGAGTAACGGCGTTATCAAAACCATCATCAAACCAATATTGATATTCTACAATTTCATTGGTTCCGGTTCCGGAATTCTGAGAGGAGAGGCGGTAGATAAATTGTGCCTGCGGACTGCTCCAAAAGCCATTGTCATCTTTAAACCGGAGGTAAAAAACATGTACACCAGGTGTCAGATGTGAAGCATCTATATCCGTTTGAAGATTTACCGTTTGCCCGGGAGTAAGTGCCGTAGTTGTAGCAGCATCAAAATCATCGTTAAACCAATACTGGTACGCATTGATTTGATTCTGTGCGGACAAAGCAATACTGCCAAGTAAAAATGATATTATGAAAATATACCGTATCATAATTAATTGTCCTGTGCGTTAACCTCCACATCTACATTTAGGAATCCATTTGAATCGGTTCCTGAACTGATGGTTTTTGTAGAGATGTGGGGATTTTGTGGAACGAATCCTTCTTTCAATGGGAAAAGACCGCCATAAACACCGGCTTGTGTTCCATCATCACCCAAATACGTGGTTTCAGCACTTGATGTCAGGTGGTAATTGTCATCGAAACTGAATGGTTCCGTGGGCAATGAAATGAAAACAGTGGATAAATCAATCTCTTTGTAATTGTTGACATCAATTGGCGTGCTGCCAAAGCCAGGAGTAGCGTGCTGAGTAACACAATTCTGTACGGTATTTGAAGCGCCATCAATGAGATACGGAGTTATTGTATGGAAAATACAATTGCTGATTACATTGGTATTAGAATTTGTGATGATATCATAGCTCGCACTTGAAGGGCTGTACAAAAACGAAGAGTTTTTAATCGAATTAGAACTGGAGTGATAAAGCCTTTCATTAAAAATACAGTTTGTAATCAGACTGTTGGTTACCCCATCCAAATCAAGCCTGTTGACAAAAACCGATTGGATAAAGGCATAATTTGTTCTTAATGTAGATGGAGTTCCGCCATTTCCAAAATCCACGTTACTATCAAACTTGCAGCGAACAAAGGATACATCGTTTACCACATGTGAATAGTTCTCATTTATATAATGCGCAAACTGTATGCCTTCAAAATACAATCCGTCAGCACCATTTTTAATATCAACAATTCCGCTGATTTGGGTGATGTATGTTGCAGCGGTTGAGTCGGGATGAATGCCTGCCCCGAAAATTTTTAATCCTTTTTCAAAACCGGCCGGAGCTGTGAATCCGCCACCGGATAAATAAAGTGTATCACCGTTTTCTGCTAACGCATAAGCATCAGCAAAAGCTGTATTTCCTGTGAATACGGCCGTTGTATCGATACTGTGCAACACAATGACTGACTGTGCCAACATAAAGTTTGCAATAAGAAGGCTGACTAATAATGGGATAATTTTTTTCATCGTTATATGTTTTATAAAGTTAAGTGTCAAGTTTCACAAGGTTGTTTCCGTCTTCACTCTCCGTCTTCACTTTGTTGCGCCGGATAAATTTACTGCCGGACACGGTATGAAAACTTGTTTTAATATTAGATTGCAAATTTAAAACCTTATGGTGGGTTCTAAAAATTCATTTTTTTAATTTTTTGACTTAAAAAATCGTAGAACCCGTTAACGATTTCTATAAATCATTAGGAAAAATACAAAACTTTTTTGTTAAACAACAAAAATATTATATTTTTTAAACTTTTCTATCTATCTATCTAACAGTTATTTAGCTTCTAAAATATTTAATCTTATTACCTGTTCGTACCTGAATAAATTATAAGTTAAATTAATCAGACCAATTATACCTGTTGCTCTTTTTAATCCTACCGATTTAATAAACAATCCATTCATGCTTTGTTCCATAAAGCCAAATACGTGTTCTACTCTTGCCCTTGTTTTTGATTTTTCTCTATTATTTGCTTTT
>JBNGDT010000309.1:0-2243 GCA_049975305.1 Bacteroidales bacterium
GCATACAATTTCCAGGACAACCACCTGCAGTAGCAATTTCATTTGGATAATTGCCAGTACCGGAGTAAGATTCAATTGTGTAGTAAGAACTTTGGCAAAGCGGAATAGCACCTAAACAGTCTTGTTCATTTGGAGGTGTAACCACCCGGTAAGCCATGGTACCTGCTGATGCGCCACCATCATTACAATAATACTGATGAATTACAATACTGTATGTACCTGTAGAGGTAGGATTCCATGTTATTTCAGAACCAAGTCCGCAATGATCGTCATTATATGCATATACCGTGGTACCAAATTCATCACAGATTTCCAACTGGGTGTCAATTGTATTGTTTCCACCTCCCTGACAAAATGAAAAAATATATGTTATCCATGCGTATGCCTGAAACGTATAACGGTCTCCACTGTTCACACTGATAGTTTGAAAATCAGGAAGCATAGAAAGGCTTCCCTGGTTTGTTCCTCCGCCGCCACATTGCGCGGACATTAGGAGCGGCATAACAGAAAAAATAATGGCTATGAATAGCGTTTTTAGTTTTGTAAAATATTTCATGGTTTTCGTCAGGTTATATTTTGTTCAATAATAATTATTGTTAATTTTTTAAATTATCAAGATATTCCTGGTATTCATCGGGATGGTTTTCGATCCACTCTTTTTTTCGTTTTGCATAGTCAGCTTTATCTGCCTCGGGATTTCCTGTGTGGTTATATTCCGGAAACCCTTCAATGGCAATGGGTGTCCTTGGGCTTTTTTCAGGATGTTCTTTTAGTTGTTCGGCTTGTTTTTCGAGGTGTCCGTTTTTGGAAACGATTTTAAAAGCATAATCCACATCAAGCTCTTTTAGAATATTCCGGATGTAAGCGGCATCTACATCGGGGGAAACATAAAGCTGACACCTGTCTTCCATGTTCGGGGTTTTAAAAATTCTACCCCCTGAAATAGCCGGATCCATAAGCAATTTTTCCAGGATGGCATTTTCATGGTCTTTGTCTTGTATTCCATCAATGTGAAAATAAACCGTTTTTTCCGGTCCCACTTTTTTCATGTGCATGAATTTCAGATCAGGTTCTTGAGAACCGGAATTGTTTTGAGAAAAAACCGGGGAAACAATCAAGCTGATAATTCCAAATAAAAGAATCTGTTTATTAATCATAGTTTATCGTTTTATTAGTTTCTAAATAAAGTCACTTGTCCTTGTTTATTTTGTATATTACCGTATTTGTCTTTGGTTGTGATTTTCCACATATAGACACCTTGTTCAGCGGGTTGACTTGTTTGCTGGTTTATCCCTTTCCATGGATTGTCAAGGTCATCTGTTTCAAATATCAATTGTTGTCCGTTTTTATCAAAGATCAACATTCTGTATTCCATTGAGCGGAGGTTTTCTCCCACTGGTCCAAAACTTGCATTTACACCATTGCTGGATGCGTTGAATGCATTTGGCACGTAATAATTATGTTCAATTTCAACGTCCAGCTTTTTTGTTATTTCCTGCGTACATCCATGTTCATCAGAAACCGTTAATTTAACCGGATATGAGCCGTTATTTTTGAACTCATAATCCACAACCGCCGTGTTGAACTGTCTTTCGTCAATAAACCATTGACAGGAGATATCTCCGGATTCTACAGTGCTAAAGGTATATAAATTTTTGTTTTTATCAAAATATATTTTTGGATTTTCTATCCCATAGCACGTAATGGTTTTAGATTGAATGCGTTGGGGTGATTCACCTTTTTTCAGTGGTTTTAGAAATAAACTCGCTTTATATTCGCCCGGTTTTTCGTAAACATGTTCGGGGGTTTGTTCCTTAGATGTTGTACCATCGTCAAAATACCATTTTATGTCATAATTTTCGGTGTCAACATTGGTGCTGAATTTCACCTTGACCGGGATACAATGACCGTTGACTGATACATTGATTTGAGGAACTGTTTCAATCTGTTCGGCGGGTTTTTTGTTATCCACATTATTGTCGGATATGTTTTCCGGGCTTTGATTTTTGCTACCAACTTCATTTTCTTTTCCCCCTGAAAAGGATTCAGACGTATTTTCTGCCATGTATGTATCTTCATTATTTCCGGCTTGATCTGATTTTTCATTAGAGTTTACGGCGCAGGGAGTTTCTGTATTATCATCAGCTTTTTCAGTGATGTAAATTTGACCAGACTCATTGTCCTGATGGGAGTTTTCAGATTGCATGTCTTGTTCGGGAGTTTTTTCTGTCACATGGTTTTCC
>JBNGDT010000309.1:2253-4474 GCA_049975305.1 Bacteroidales bacterium
GAAGCATTCGGTTGGGGTGTGTCAATATTCCCGCTGTTGTTTGGTAAGCTGAATATAATAATTCCTGCAACAAAAGCAGCAACACCGGTAATAACCGCTGCTTTAAACCAAAACGGTTTTCCCTGACGTGGCAATTTGTTTTTGATGTCATTCCAGATGCCAGAATACCCTGAAGGTTCAAAATTCTCCAGTTTTTTCTTCAGTTCTACTTCATATTTTGTTCTTTCGGTCATCATATTTTTCGATATCTTCATAATACAATTTTCTTAATCTCACTTTTGCTTTTGAAAGGTTGGATTTGGATGATCCAATTGAAATATTCAACCGTTCTGCGATTTCTTTATGTGACATATTTTCTACCACATACATATTGAAAACTGTCCGGTATACAGGGCTTAGTTTTTGTATAAGCCTGACAAGGGTTTCAGCTTTCAACTGCAACAGTTTTTTTTCTTCTGTTTCTACTGTTCCGGTATCTTCCATGTTATTGATACCAGATTCTTCTTCAAAACTGTACAGCATCTTTTGTTTTTTTCGCAACTGATCAATGGCATTGTTTACGATCAGCCTTCTTATCCATCCTTCCAAAGAACCTCTATAATTATATGTTTTAATCTTTTTGAACACTTTGATGAACCCATCCTGAACAAGGTCTTTTGCTTCGTTTGGGTCGCTGCTGTATCTCATACACACACCGAGCATTTTATTGTACAATGCTTCGTACAGTATGCGTTGGCTTTGTTGGTTTCCACTCTTGCAACCCTTTACCACTTTCCTCACTTGCTCTTTATTTGATAAGTCCATAGCAAAGCCTTCGATTTAATGACGATAATATTCTAATATGGTTGCCAGTATCCATAAATTAATTGTAAATATTATTGCTGTTCAGAAATTGTCTGTATTCCCGGGCGTATTGTCTGTGTTGAGCATAGGTCTCCGAAAAATTATGATAGCCTGAATTATCAGGCTTGGCACAGAAAAACAGGTAATTGTGTTCTTCATAATTCAGCACAGCATCAATGCTGCTGATCGAAGGCAGACAGATGGGACCGGGCGGTAAACCCGGATACAAATACGTATTGTATGGGGAACCAATTTTTTTGTGGTTGTTCAACACGCGCTGCGCTAAAAAATTGCCGGTAGCGTAAATCAATGTGGGGTCTGCCTGAAGGTGCATGCCTTTTTGTAACCTGTTTATATAAACACCGGCAATACGTGGCTTCTCATTGTTTTTTTTGGTTTCCTGTTCCACAATTGATGCCAGGGTACTGATTTCAGTGGGGGATAGCCCTGTTTTATTCGCTTTTTGTATGCGTGATTGATTCCAGAACCGGTGATATTCTTTTTTCATGCGGTCACAAAATGCGTTGGGCGATGTATTCCAGAGAAACTGGTATGTGTTTGGTAAAAACATGCAGGGGAATGTGTAATCATCAAATCCATAAGAAGCGGGAACTGTGTCATGATGAAAAAAATCAGCAAAATCAGCAGAATCCGGCTCAAGGTATGATGCCACTTTTCCTGCCAGCTCATCTAATGTTCTGAGCGAAATGAAAGTCACATGAACAGGGGCTTGTTCGCCAATACGCAACATGTTGATTATTTCATTGTTGTTCATTCCCTTTTTTATTTCATAACGTCCCGGTTTGATGCATGATGGATATTGTTTTTTTTCAGCTACCCACTGAAAAGATTCGGTGCTGTTAAGATAAGGGTTAATTTTTGATTGGACATGCTTATAATTTGCATCGCCGGGGATATAGATGTAAACTGATTGTTTGTTGGCGGGTAAATTGGTATTCGGGCTGTATATATAGCGATAATATTTATAACCAAACGCTCCCAGAACAATGATTATTGCTAACAAAGCCAGTAAAATGATGATCCATTTTCTTTTCATGATCTAATGTTTAATGACAATATTTTTTGGATAGGATAAAAATAGAAAAAATCCACGTGCAAACATAAATAAACTTAAAGCAGCCCACATTCCATGATTGTTCCATAGTTCAGGAAAAAAGTAGATGGCAGGTACAAAAATAAAAACCACAGCAATAATCATGGCGTTTCTCAATGCTTTTCCTGCGGTAGCCCCAATGAATATTCCATCCCAGACAAAGGCAGAAAAAGATATAATTGGCATCAGAATAATCCATACGCTGTAATCCCTTGATAATGCAATGACAGAAACCTGGTCTGTTAACAATAAAATGATGCCTTT
>JBNGDT010000310.1:0-4162 GCA_049975305.1 Bacteroidales bacterium
ATCTGAGGGTAATTGACCAGTTTTACAATCATCCAAAGTTTCTTAAAGCATTTGCTGCACAAGGCCGAAAATACAATCCTGAAAGTTACGATCACATCGTATTCTCCTATCACGGACTACCGAACCGACATCTCGAAAAAAGCCATCCGGGCATTACGGTCGAACAGTGCTCGTGCCCTGTTTCCATGCCGGAACATGGTCACCATTGCTACCGGGCAACCTGTTATGCCACGTCGCGTCTTCTGGCAAAAGAACTGGGTTTAACGCCTGAAAACTATTCTGTGGCGTTCCAGTCGCGCCTCGACAATAAATGGATGGAACCATTCACAGATGAAGTTTTGTTGGCAAAATTAAGTGAAGGCAAAAAACGAATTCTGGTTTTTGCGCCTGCTTTTGTTACCGACTGCCTCGAAACCATTATTGAGATTGGCGATGAATACAAGGAGAAATTTTTGAAAAAAGGAGGTGAAAAATTACAGCTCGTCGAAAGCCTGAATGCCCAACCAGCTTGGATAGACACCATGTCTGACCTTATTCTTCATGCTTTAAATTAAAAGCTGCTGATTATCATTTAGCTCCATCTCGGAAAAAGAAAAATTCAACATAATACTGTATTAAAAGATATTTTTTTCAAAAATTAATTTTTTTATTAATTTTGAAACCTTTGTTAGCAGAAAGCTAAAATGCAGATTTTGATTTTTGAAGGAGGTAAAGGTGTTGAAAGAAGCTCATTTTGATTGTATGAATTGTGCAAAACACAGCGAAGACTGTGAAAAGACTCTGGATTGTTGCTGTAAAACCTGTTTCAGAAGCGACGACACCAACCTTCTTAAAACTTTGGAAAATCAGGAACTTGAATTTTTAGTTGAAGGCAAACAGCAAATCAGATACAAACCCGGAGAAACCATTATCAAACAAAACACTTCATCTACTTATGTAGTGTGTGTTCGCGAAGGATTAGCCAAAGTTTATGTCGAGGGCATTAAAGGCAAAAACCTGATTGTCAAAGTAATCGGTAACCTCGATTTTGTTACCGGTGGCGATTTGTTTAGCGGGAATGTGCAAAACTTTACCATCTCGGCCGTAACGCCGGTTACCTGCTGTCTCATAAATGCTACAAAACTTTCGCAGTTATTTTCAGAAAACAACAGGTTTGCCGTTGAATTACTTCGTCACCACACCAAACAAAACAACGCCTTACTCGATAAATTAGTAGTACTCACCCAGAAATACATGCCCGGACGTGTAGCAGACACACTCCTTTATCTGAAAAATGATGTTTTCAAGGCCAACCCATTCACTGTACCTTTAACCCGGCAGGATTTAGCCGACATGTCGAACATGACTAAAGAAAGCCTGGTTCGGATACTGCAGCAATTCAAATCCTCGGGACTTATTACAACACAGGGTAATCTCATTGAAATCCTTGATGAAAGCAGCCTGCAGGAGATCAGTAAAAATGGCTGATTGACATATATCAACATCTGTTGCAATTTTTATCAATTGCAACCAATTGATATATCATTGGTTACCCATCAGAACCAACTTGTTTCCATACTATTTTTACGCCATAAAGTATTTAATGATTTATAGTATAAACTACTAAACTGGTCATGTTATGAAATATGTATCATTTTTAAAATTTATTTGTTTTGGTGTTGTGTGTGCATTTCTTGCCACATCGTGTGTAAAAGAAGGACCTATGGGCCCTCCGGGAGCTGACGGAAAAGACGGTCAGGACGGGATGGATGGTGTGGATGGAAATGTTTCGTGCCTTGCCTGCCATAACAGTGATAACATCGAGTCCATTCAGGGACAGTTTGCCATGTCGGGGCACTATGCCGGCGCCACAGCAGTTGCGTATGCCGGTGCACAGGCAAGATGTGCGCCATGTCATTCACACGAACAATTTGTGCAATATGCCGAGTTGGGTGAAGTAGCTGGTGATATTACAAATCCTACAGTCTGGCAATGCAATACCTGCCACGGATTGCACGAAACCTTCGAGACAACAGATTATGCACTGCGACTGGATGAACCTGTTGTTGCAGCTTTCGACACAACAACAATCCTGGACATGCAGGGCAACGGGAACTTATGTGCCAACTGCCACCAAACCCGCACACCCGAACCAAACGTTGCAACTCCGGGTGCCGAAACCTTCCGTATTACAAGTACACATTACGGACCACACCACGGGCCGCAGGCCAATCTTGTAGCAGGCGTTGGTTTTGCTGAAATCGAAGGTTCGGTAGGATATCCTGAACCCAACAGTTCATACCACCTGAACGAACAAGCTTCATGCACTGGTTGTCACATGGGAGAATTCGGAAACGGTGGCGGAGGACACTCATGGATTCCCAGTTTGAATTCATGCAACACCTGCCACGAAACTGAAGATTACAACTACGGAGGAACACAAACCGACGTTGCAGCCAAATTGGATCAAATCAGAGAAAAACTCATCGCTTTTGGAGTTGTGGAAGGGGATGAAGAAAACGGGTTCCACCCGGTACCGGGAACTTACCCAATGGTGCTGGCTCAAGCGTATTTTAACTGGATTGGACTCGTTGAAGACCGCAGTCTGGGTGTTCACAATCCAAAATATATTAATGCCCTGCTTATTAATACACTGGAAGCACTGAATGCGTACCAGCCCGAAACATAAAATTCCGGGAATCAGGGCTCTGTTCGATACAACAACTTGTGTATAACGAAAATTTGCAAAAATGAGGATTAAAATTAAAATATTGTTGTTGGTTATTGTAGCTGGCGTTATGGTTGCAGGATGCAAGTACGATTGGATAATTCCTGAAGAGGTACCAGTAATTGATCCAAATGATCCGAATCAGGAAATCAGCTTTTCAGAAGAAATTCTGCCTATTTTCATCAGCGGAAATAATTGTACTGCATGCCATAACGGAAGTCAAACGCCTGATTTAAGGGAAAGCAATGCTTATAATTCATTGAACAGCGCCAGATACATAAATAAAACCTCACCTGAAGAAAGCAGAATTTATGCCATCCCACACCCCGACGGAGGGCACTATAAAAAATATACTGCAACTCAGGCTGCCCTTGTGTTTGCGTGGATACAGCAAGGTGCAAAAAATAACTAACCGCATAAAAATGGCAGAAATGAAGAATTACATACTACTCGTGTTACTTACGGTTGTTCCGCTCACTGCTATCTTTGCTCAGGACGAGGAAGAAAAAGTGAAGGACAAGCCGGTAAGGGCACCGTTTGCAAGTGGTTATTTAATCGATAACCAAACAACAATGATTCCTATTGAAGGAACACTGGAATTTGCCATTCAGCATAAATTCGGCACCGTTGAAAACGGTAAGTCCGATTTTTTCGGAATTTACGCTCCGGCGGCGAATATCAGACTCGCATTAAACTATGTCCCGTTTAAAAACTTTCAAACAGGTATTGGCTTAAGTAAGGAAAGAATGTACACCGATTTGAATGCCAAATGTACCATTCTGGAACAAACGCGCGAAAATACCATTCCGGTTGCTGTTGCGCTTTATGGTGTGGTAGCTGTTGACGGAAGAAATGAAAGTGCATTTGGAACAGGTAAAGTTTGGCACTCGGGAGAAGGTGTTGCAGAATTCAATGTTGCTTTTGCCGACAGGCTTTCCTATTTTTCACAGCTAATAATAGGCCGTAAATTTGGATATGCACTGTCGTTGCAAACCGGATTAAGCTTTACACATTACAACATGGTTGAGCGGCAGTTTGATCACGATAAAATCGGATTTCATTTTAACGGCCGCTATAACTTTTCCCCCCAGTCGTCCTTTATTTTTAATTACGATGCACCACTGAAAATTGAACAGATATCTGAACAGTTGCAGGTACCGGACCATCACCAACCAAATGTTTCTTTTGGCGTTGAAATTGCGACAAGTACACATGCGTTCCAAATTTACATGGGAAATGCAAAAGGAATAATTCCTCAGGACATTATGATGTGGAACTCAAACAAATTCAATTTGGACAACCTTGCATTTGGATTTACAATCACCAGAATTTGGAATTTTTAATGTTTAACTATATAAAATAAATTATCATGAAAAAAGGTAAGATTAAATTTTTAACATATTCAAGTTTCCTTGTTGATAACTAACTGATAATTAAATAAGTATAAAATAAAAA
>JBNGDT010000311.1:0-3988 GCA_049975305.1 Bacteroidales bacterium
CGATTCTCGGGAAAATGACCGATGGGGTGGTGATGGTCTCCCGTCCGGGAGTAGCTGACTCGGAAAGTGCTAAACTCTCAAAAGAGTTATTGGAACAGTCGAAGCAAACCGTGCTGGGATTGGTCGTGAATGGTTCGGCGGCGAAGAGTTTGCCCTATCGTTACAGCAGGGTGGTAGAAGCGAGAAAAACCCCAGTCTAGCTGGATTAGGGTTCAAAAAAATTCTATTTTCGACTTGACTACTAGACAAGTGGAGTAATAATGAGAAAACCTAATTTATTTCTGGTCGGTGCGCCGAAATGTGGCACAACAGCCATGTACACCTATCTTAGTCAACACCCTGAAATCTATATGTGTCCGGTTAAAGAACCTAACTTTTTTTCAGAAGATGTATTTTGTTTTAATTCTCGTGAACAAAGAAGCGAGGCAGATTATCTTTCATTATTTCAGGGAGTCAAAGATGAAAAATATATTGGAGAAGCTTCTAGCTGGTATCTTTATTCCCAAAAAGCTGCTTTAAAAATAAAGGCTTTTTCCCCCGACGGAAAAATTATTATCATGCTGAGAAACCCAGTCGATATGATTTATTCTTTACACAGTCAACTGGTTTATGGAGGACTAGAACATATCACTAATTTTGAAAAAGCTTTAGAAGCTGAAAGTAATAGAAGAAAGGGTTTAGATTTGCCAAAATATAGTATAGATGGATTAACGGGCAAGCGTTTACTGTATCGAGAGATTGCACAATATAGCAACCAAGTCAAAAGATATTTTGATATCTTTGATAGAAATAATGTACATATCATTATTTATGATGATTTCAGAGATAACACTGTTAAAATATACAAAGAATTGCTGTTATTTTTAGATGTAAGTGATTCTTTTATCCCCGAATTCAAGATTTATAACACGAACAAAACTAGAAGAATAAAGGGTAATTCTTTACAAAGAATTAGGAATCATCCTCTAATTGTAGAGATTGTGCAATCTATCTTTCCATATAGCCTACGCTCTAAATTGTATCGATATATAGCAAGCTTGTATAGTAAGATAAATACTGTACACACTGAGCGCATCGAGATAAATTCTAGATTGCGTCAAAGTCTTCAGAAAGAGTTTTCTCAGGATGTGCGTGAATTGAGTGAACTTCTCAATAGAGATCTAACTTATTGGATCGGTTGAAAATTTTAAACATTTATGGTTATACATTTTATAAAGAAAGTACCGAAACTATTAGATAACATTACTCCGGGAACATCGAAAGTTCTAAGTTGGGAAGTTATTCTAACACTTTTTTCATTTCCTACTTCTGTCCTTATCAATCGATTGTTAGGGGCAGAAGATAGAGGAATCCTAGCATCAGCTATTTTAATTCCATCTCTTACTTTTGGTATCGGGAGTTGTCAATGGCATCGATTAGTTTCAGGATTGATCACATCGGGTTCAATTACAGCTCAAGAAGCTTGGCAGAGAACGCTTGTCTATGTAAATAAGCTTTCGATTATATTTCTTCCTATTGGTTTGCTTGGATGTGCTTTCTATCAGGCTGTTCCCCTAGAAATTCGTGGTGTAAGCATTCTTTATTGTTCAATATTTCCAATTTTTTTTATCACATCTTGCTTGGCAGCTATTTTCACAGCAGCAGATCGGGTTAGTAGTTGTTATTCAATGAGAGCTGGATCGAATGTTACTTATCTTTTGATCGTCGGAATTTTAGCAATTTTTGATCGAGTTTCGGTGTCATCTATTGTACTGACATATATTGCCATAGAGTTGATGTCTTTATTGATTGGATTACTTCATAAACCCGATTCTCTTCCAGGTTCTAAATTAATCAATACTCCCACTTTTAAACCTTTAGTCTATGGATTTGTCCCCAATTTATTTCAAGCAATGGCTCTGAGAATTGATGTTTGGGCTTTTTTAACGTTTAGTACCTTAGTCGAACTAGGCCAATACAAAGGAATTGCAGGCTTAGTGCTGCCTGTGGGAATTCTGTCTCGTGCTTTGATAGCTAACAGCACAGCAAAACTAGATTGGAAAAACAAGTATTTAGTCAAACGATATTTGATGAAAGTGATTGTAATTTTTGCTGCTTCATTGATCTCAATCAATATATTGACTTTATCATCCGGATCTTACATAATATCCAAGATACTAGGGGATAGTTTTCTGGGTGGTGAATGGATAATACCTTGGGCAACTTCTTTAGTTATAATGGAATACCTGTCTCAACAATTTTATTCTCTTTTACAACTTTCTGGATTACATCAATACTATTTAAGTATGCAAATTATAGATCCTATCATTCGTATAGTCCTAGTCGCTTCTTTGGGTTATTTCCTATCGACGCTAGGAATTCTACTAGGTATGATTATTGCTTCCCTTTTCAAGTCTTTTGCCTGTATAATTTTATACGAAAAATCTAATTTAGATCGTCCAATTTAAAAAAATAAATATAATTTTTATTGACAATTTCAATAAAAGTCAAGTATACTTGATGATAAAAGTGGACAAAATAAATAGCGGTAATAATAATGAATAAAACCAAACTTCAGTATTTAGCATCTTCGCTCAAAAAGCGATTATATCATCAAGGTTATCAATGCCCTTCTTGTGGCGAAAAATCCAGTCATATTGTAGAAACGAAGTATTGGATCACGGAGCTGCGACGTTGCTCGAAATGCTTTTTGTTGTTTAGAACACCTACTACTTCAGAGAAAGAAAATTTTCAATTTTATCAAAAAACTTATCGTCAAGGATTTGTGACTGAATGCCCGAGTGAGAATCAACTCAATCAACTACTAGAAACCAAATTTGCTAATACGGTTAAAGATTTCTCAATTTATATTCAAATTCTGGAAGCCTTGGGAGCTTCACCTGGAAAACGTTTGCTCGATTATGGTTGTTCCTGGGGGTACGGAGCTTGGCAATTTCAACAAGCAGGCTACGAAGTGACTGCTTTTGAAGTTTCGCAGCCTCGCTGTTTGTATGCTCGTGATAAGCTGGGCATAGACGCTACATTTAATGTTTCAGACATCAAAGGTTCCTTTGATATCATTTTTTCCAACCATGTAGTTGAACATTTACCTTCCGTTCATCAATATCTGGAGTTTGCAATCAATCATTTGCGTCCCGGCGGTTTTTTGATGACAATAACTCCGAACGGTTCCGAAGAATTTCGCAATCTCAATCCTAATGCTTACAGCAAATTGTGGGGTTTTTATCATCCCCAGTTTTTGGACGATAAATATTACCTCAACTATTTCGGTCATTCCAACCTTTTACTGACATCAAAGATGAGCGCCATGTCTCTTTTTAAAAATTGGGATCAACAGTCATTCTTTTTAGGAAATCTTTCTAGCTCAAACTTGTTATGTATATGGAAAAAAACGTGATGTAACTCGATTTCACGTCGAATCATTATTCTTCTGAATTTATGAGACAAAAGCATGATGGAATTTCATATCCAAAAAGATGGGCAAACCACGTTCGGAGTTGGATGAAGCAGTCAAATGTCAACTTGTTAAAATATGAAGATATAGTCATGCAGACCAATGAAGTTCTGATACAAATTAGCAAACAATTGAAAATAGATCCCTTATTTGAACAGCCTCTTTTGCCGAAAAAATTAGTCCCACAGAATCGCCTTCAAGATTACTGGCTCAGAGTCACACGACAATTTGAAAGTACCGCAATCGATAGTAAGTACAGCAGTAGTAAAGTTTCCTGGAAAGAGTTATTTACTCAGGAAGATCATGATTTTTTCTTTGAGGAAGCTGGTGATGTATTGCTAGAACTGGGTTACCAAAAAAAATAGATCACAATCAATTTGTGCGGTTACAAACTAGAATTTACATCGGTAAAAAAATGATATCTCCTAAAATACTCGTAGCCCAATTAGGTGCCAGAAAACACTATCAAGAACCCCTACTATTTCATCAGTGGGGTGTCCTAGATACCCTGTACACAGATTTTTACGCAGGCGA
>JBNGDT010000312.1:0-3916 GCA_049975305.1 Bacteroidales bacterium
AGCAAGGAAGATATTGCTATCTTCCTGCTCTTAATTTTTTATCGGACAACAGTGAAAAAAATAAAGTGATTTTTTTTATTTTCATTGTTTTACAATTTTTTTTGTTATTATGCTATTATTTTTACCATAAATTATTTTATCCGGCAATAGCATATCCTGTTATTTTAAGCCAAATGTAAGGAATATTTCTATTATCTCAAAATTTATTTTTGAACAATTAACTGGTTTTCAGGTGAGAAATTACTTTTGTCAACATCATTGCTCCAGCAAAAAAACTGAGGATAAGCGGTTTTTTGCGAGGGGTGTGTGGTTGGGATGCTACATTTTTACAATTTTCATCACCTCACGGGATGATTTTGTTTTGCATGATTGTAAGGTATCAATTATTGTTAATTTTAAGGTTGAATATAATTTTTACACCAACACTCTGAATTTTTTTTGTATACAGATAGTGAGCATACTCTCCACTCTTACAGGCAGGATTAAAATTATACATTTGTAAATAATAGTTAGGTTGTATTTCAATGCTTGACAAAAAATTATAGTCAACATGATATTTATACCCCAAACCCAAATATACTGATGTTTCAGCCAATAGATTAGAAGGACTAAAATCTCCATGTACTGCATTCAACAAATCCACACTTTTGTCTTCATTTTCTTTTGTATGTTTCAATAAAATACCATGTGCAAGACCAGTTTCAAGGTATAAATCCCCGGATGATAAGTCAATTAATTTTATTTCCATAATGAAGGGTAATTCCAAATATAAAAAATTCCATTTTATTACACTTTTTACTGGTTCTGAAAACTCATCCTTCCAGCCCCTGTTAACCAAATTAATACCAAACCAATATTTGATTTTTTCTTTTTTCGAAAAACTGGTATTTACCCCAATACTGTTTTTTATTACAGGACAGCGAAATTCCGTATTATTATAATAAGTATAGCTTGGGTTTGTAAACACTTTAAAACTAACCTGTGCATTAGAAAATGCAGGGATAATCAATAACAATATGAATAATTTTAGTTTCATCATTTATTTAAGCCGTTCAAAATAAAGTTCAAGTTCTCCATTTATTATGATATTGTTTATCCATGCTGTATCCAGCCCATTATTGAAAAAATGCCCATCAACGTAATAATATTCTATAAAAGGTTCTTTATCAATTAATAATGAAT
Organism: Bacteroidales bacterium; assembly: GCA_049975305.1. Classification (GTDB taxonomy): domain Bacteria; phylum Bacteroidota; class Bacteroidia; order Bacteroidales; family ML635J-15; genus JAQIBY01. The sequence goes on from JBNGDT010000312.1 coordinate 1,183, forward strand.
ATAAACTATCCGGCTCTGGTGCAACATCATAATTTTCCATATATTCTGTTTTAGTAATTGATAAAAAACCTATATTTTCTATAGGATAATTACAAAACAATAAATGATTATTTGCCAATTTTATCGGGTATTTCTCATAAAAATAAATATCCTGGGGATCTTGGGGATCGGGACAAGACTTAATTCTTGTTTTATCCGCTGAAAGAGGTACAAACATATTGTCAGAATAATCATTTTTTGTTTTATATATGAATACCATAGCGCTATAATCCTCCCAGTATGGACAAGATAAATACATAAAAAATGAAAGAAAAAACAGGAAAATACATATTTTTCTAATATTTTTCATGAACTAATAAATTATTGTTTTTCGTATGAATTTATTGTTTTTATTGCTTATTTGTAAAAAATAAACCCCCGGTTTTACATCCTCTTTTAATTCAATCTTATTTTTATGAACATTCATATTTTTGTTTTCAAAAATGATTTCACCAAGGGTATTAACCATTTTTAAATTTACCGGAAGACTAATGTTTTCTATGGTCAAATTAAAAATCCCTTCATTTGGATTGGGATATATTTGAATTGAAGCATTTGCATAATTTCTGAATGAATCAATTGATCCAACATTTTTTATTTCATTATCCTTAAACACAAGTGCATTTTGATTGGTTGTATCATCATCCTGCAATGCTAAGTTTTTACTACCTAACACTGTAACATAATATGCAGTATCCCTTATTTCTCCGCAACTATTTCTAAATTTAACAATACATAAATAAGACCCAAAACTTGCACCTGTTCCATCCCATAGACAAACGTTGTTACCGGTTATTGTTCCTGCATCCTGGAAAACAACATTATTACCATCAAAAGCATGAAATTCCCATGTGTCGGCATTATACACCTCAAAACACAATTCATCATTTATTCCATCATTATTTGGAGATAAATAATTAGACCAAACAGGTACATATATATTACTTTCACCATAACTCACATCTTCTATTTTTGCTGTAAAGTGACTTCCAGCCTCAGCGGTAAAACCTTGTTTTAAATCAATGCCACTGCCGGCAGTAAAAATAAGTTTACCCCCATCTTCGACAGTCAAATTATTCCCTTGTGAAGGTAAATTAATGTTATGGCGTGCTTGCTCATGTTTAAAATGTGACGAGCTAACTACAGAATAATCGACATCATTGATATTATAAGGTGCTTGAGTACAGGTAGGTGAAATTCCTATTATGGCTTGTTGATTATTAGTATAATCAAATTGATGTCCTCCGGATGTTTCACCACTTATATCATTTAAATAACAATAACATTCATCATAACTCGACCACCCCCATCCCCAATTAAAATGAAAATAATCATAATCCTCTTCATCATATCCATCACAAACGAAATAATGCTTTGTTCCTCCATAAAATAAAACAGGCCTTCCTGCATCAATTTCTGAACGAATTACATTTTCCCATGCATTACCATACGTCCAATTGCTTCGTTTAATTTTTTCTACGCCTTTATATTTAAAATCATCTTTAAAACCATCAACAAGGTTATTTATTAGTGCCCATGATCCCCAACAATTATAGTTCATATTTGCAGATTCGGCACAATCAAACAACAATTTTGCAATTTCATATTCTTCCCATTCTTCACTTGAATTTTTAAGTTCAGAAGGCATCAATTCCCAGTCATAAGGATTATAACTTGATGTATTCGGCCATTTCCAATACCACATTATTTGCCCCATAGCGACAGCTCCGCAACCAACAGGTTTTCTTCCACAATTACAACCAGAGCCACTTCCTTCTGGACAATATTTATTGTAATTTGGATTACATTCTCTATCATTATTTTCGCTTTGGTTCCACCTTACTTCCCCTCTATCGGGGATATTCAATAAATTCTGCCCGGGTGTGTAATTATAAATCAGATTCTTTAATTGTTGTTCGTTAAGCAGTTTTTCCCACTTTGACTTTATATCAGAACTTACTGTTTTTACATTTTTAGCATAACGTATTTGATCAACATAATTATCTATCCACATTTCTAATGCAGGTGGTTTGGGTGTATTTACATCAATATTTCCGGTAAATGAAAATCCCAATACAGGTATGGTGTTGTCTTCGGCAGAAACCATTACCCAGCCACCTTCCTCAAAATTAACTGTATAATAAACAATAATACCTTCACTTTTTCGCTTAAGTGTTTCTGTTATTACATTTTCTTTACCTGGACGTCTAATTGACATAAAATTAGTAGCGACCTTTTCAGCCATTTTAATATCAACTGGATTTGCCATTAAAAAACATATATTCATTAAAACAACAATTAAAGATATTAATTTTTTCATAATTTTTACTTTTTAAATCCATCAAGATAAGCAGGGTTATGAAATTCATTTTCTATATACTCACCTCCATAAGAATACATTATTAATATTGGGATAGTTGCATCATTAGCTGAAACAGCTATATATCCTCCTTTGTTAAAATTCACTATATAATAACTCGGGTATTCATTATAATATTTAACAATAGTATTTTTAATTTCTAATTCTGATCTTGATGGATTTAAAAAGGAAAAATAATTTGTTGCTACTTTTTTGGCTAAAGTAGAATCAACAGGATTAGAGTAAGATAAGTTACTGATAAGTAAAAATAATGTAATAATTAAAAATGAATACTCAATCTTTCACCTAAATTATTTATCTTTGCCGTTCAAACAA
>JBNGDT010000313.1:0-3641 GCA_049975305.1 Bacteroidales bacterium
TATCGCTGCCCTCTTAGCTCCAGATTCACTTCCGGCAAACAAATAATTTTTGCGTTTATGTAGAGCTCTACATAAACGAAATTATGCTCACTTGTTAATTATGCGGAATTCCTTTTTACAAATGCCGGCTTTGGTCGTTTGGAGGGCTACGAGAAGCAAATACAACATTATGCTTACTCCACATAATTATAGCCCCTGCAAGAACTGTAAAAGCTTTGCATTGGGCTTGTATAGTGTTGCCTGTAGATTTGGCTCACGCATTTTCCTGAGAGCGTTTTCTTTCATTGAAAGATCTGCTTCAATATATGTATGAGTAGTAACAGGGCTTTCGTGTCCAAGCCATAACGCAATTACCGTAATATCAACACCGGATTGAAGAAGATGCATTGCCGTAGTATGGCGAAATACATGTGGTGTAACAGAGAGCCCTTTAAGCGTAGTATTGTTTTTAGCAGCAATTTCAACGATTTTTTTAATTTGTTTCTCAACACCTGATCGAGTCATAAATTGGCCATGAGCATTTGGGAACAACGGCGATTCCAATTCATCATTGAGATACTTAAGCCATGATTTAATTTGTTTTGTTGTACTCTTCCAAATAGGAACAACACGCTGTTTACGACCTTTGCCTGTTATTTTGATACTCATAGAGCTATTAATATCTATATCAGACTTCTTTAAAGCGACAATCTCGGATACCCTGGCACCGGTGTTATAAAGTGTAGCTAATAAAACCCTGTCACGTTTGCCACTCCAAGTTGAAGCATCTGGAGCTTTTAGGATTGCCTGTACTTGATCCAAGGTTAGATATTTTGGCAAAGGTCTTTGAAATCGTTTCATTGGAATTGCCAAAACTTTTTGTACCATTGGAAGTGAAGTTGGATAGTGATGTGCAGCATACTTTAAAAAAGAGCGTATAGCAGCAAGACGAGCATTTCGACTTCGAATTTTATTGTGGCGATCTTGTTCAAGGTGTGTCAAAAATCCTAATATGTTTTTAGAATTTAAATTTTCCAAGGCAACAGCATCTGGTGATATCCCGAGTTTTTCCTTAAGATATGAAAGTAATAATTTAAAGGTATCACGATAAGCAGCAATGGTTTCATTACTGGAATTACGCTGTTCAATTAGTCTCTGATAAAAATAATTCTGTAATAATATAGCAAAATTATTTTGGGGAGATTGTGTTTTCATAATAAACCTGTCCTTTCTTTAGAGAGAATTCTTCAAATTTCTTAACTGCTACAGCAAACAATTCTGGTATTCCTGTAAGATACCAATATGTATCACTTACTTTGACATGTCCCAAATATGTTGACAAGCTGTAAAATCACATGATTTATATCCGCCCCTTCTTCATACCAAAGAAGAAGCCTTCTACAGGCAAATGTATGACGCATATCTTGAATTCTTGGTGGTCGCTTACCTTCTATGCACCAGCCAAGCTTTTTACGAAGAATCCGGAAGGTGTGATTTACGGTAGAAGATGTTAGCGAATCTCCCTTTTCAGAGAGAAAAAACTTTTCCGATTTTACAATTGAAAGATATTGATCTCTAAATTCAACGTATTTACAAAGTGCCTCTAATGCAGATATATCAAGAGGTACCAATCGAGATTTATGAAATTTTGTTTCACTAATAAGCACTATCCCATTTTCCAAATCAACATCTTTGCGAGACAATTTTAATGCTTCTGATATTCTTAAACCAGTGCAAGCAATTAACCCAAAAAGAGTGGCATAGGTACGGGGTCTTAGACCATCAATGGGTTTCATTTCTGCACAGATGTCCAATAATGCCGATATTTGCTGTTTTGAGTAAATATAAGGCTCCGTACGGCGATGGGCTGGACCAAGTATTAGTGGTGGTGGAATCTCTGTTTTTTTAAAAAATATCGCCTGATATTTTGCAAAACACCTAACAACTTCGACACGACGAGCTTTATATAACTGCGATGCTTTCATGGGCAGATGTGCCCATCTTAAGATAAGAGCTGTAGTAACCGGGCCACTGTGCCCTGACTTATCAGCATATTTTGCGAAGTTTAATAGCTGTCCTTCTTCTATGCGTAATTGAAAGCCCAGTTTTCGTTTGTAAGAAACATATTCTTTCACTTGTGCAACCATTGTTTTTTGTTTTATCATGTTCGCACCTCCGGCCATGGCATGGCTACTTTAGCTAACATTGTAAGATTTAGTTTTGTATATATTGTTGTTGAATCTATAGACTTATGACCAAGTATATCAGCAACTTCCTTAAGAGTGGCTCCTCTTTTATACATTGTGGTAGCCAAAGTGTGACGCAATACATGTGTTCCACTACAAATCTCTGAAAGACCAGCTCTTTTGTAGGCAGAACGCATTGCTGCCCGAACAATATATATAGTAATAGGCTTACCCTTGGGAACACTATACCTAATGAAAACTTTTCGTGAATTCGTTTTTGGTCTTCCATTTTTCAAATATCTTGCTAATGCCCTCCCGAGACGATTGGGTAATGGTAAAATTCGAGATCGTGATGTTTTTGGTACACAAATTTGTATCGTTGAATTCTTCCAATCTATGTCATCAAGCAAAATATCTTTTACTTCAGATGCACGCAACCCTAATTCTATGAAACAAAGAGCCATTGCATAATCTCTTTGCCCTGAAGGAGTCCTAAGATTAAAAGAAGCCAAGAATTTAGAAAGCTGTTCTTCGGTCACTGTTTGAGGAATATTTGCCAATTTCCAATTGGGGACAGTTGGTACCGCCCACATCAGATTGCGAGAACACTTGCCCTTAAATTGAAGAAACCGAAAGTAACATCTTAATGAACATGTCAAAACCTTGGTTGATCCAGTTTTATATTTTTTCGCCTTTTTGGAAACATACCTTAAAATCCGATGATGCTTGATTTGTTTATATTTTATCTGGTTATTTCCAAATAGATCCGTTAAAAACTCTGTTATATTTCGAACTCGATAGTTAATCGTCGAATCTGAAAGGCTACAAACATCACTCATATAAGCCTTAAATCTTTGTATCTCTTTTCCTACAGGTGTAATACAGGTTTTTTTGAGTTTTTGATTTTTCAATGGTAAAACACGAAGTAGCTTATTTAATGCGGCACGAACATCTTTTGGGTAACAAGAACATAGAAACTTGCAACGACAGATAGGCAGATGACCATTAAGAAACGAATTTATCGTATCTTTGTTTACCAAGCTTGCCTTAATACCATTAGTCTTCAGCCATATCCCAAAATGTTCAACTTTTTGTATGTATTGCTGGATAGTTTCAGGCTGGTAACCGCAATCGTGTAGATAATCAATGAGTTTTTTTATTTGTTTGTACAAAACATTTGTTTTTATGCGGGACTGGACACGGGGTCGTTTAAAATAATATTCAAGCATAAAACACTCTCCTTTCTGACCTGTTGGCCTTAATAAAAGTGTCAATTATTATGCGGACTTGAATATTTTGCAAACTTCCAAAGAATTTGTGTTTGGATGTGAATTATCAGAAATTGGGATATCTAATTCCGCATAATCAACAAGTGAGCATAATTGCGTCCTAGACATACCATCCTCAAAGCCCTTTCGGCGGCATTATTATCAATATCGGCGTTGGGATTATCAATAAATCTGGTAAGGGCTATCT
>JBNGDT010000314.1:0-3377 GCA_049975305.1 Bacteroidales bacterium
AGATACTGCTTTTGCATCAGCAAACGTTGTGGTTTTGTACAATCCAGCAGGATGTTGGGATTTACGCAAATATATTAAATCCAGAAAAGTTTATTATGCAAAAATGGTTGTACATGGTGTTTATAATAGAGCCGGAAAAATCGTCGATTTGCTAACTGATTGGAACTCAAAAATTCACGGTATTGTTATTCTGAAACGTGATAAAAATGTCGTTTCTTCAAAAAGTCTAGCCTGCAAAAGTAGAAGTGATAAAATTAACGAAACAAAAGTTGGCTATCTTAGTCATCACCTTGGAGTCAACGCTTGGGATAGTAAAAATCGTTTTTTTGCTGCCTGTTTTCCCGACCGATTGATGTGGTCTTTAACAGGAAATCCTGAAAATATTCGGCTTCGATATAAATTTCCAGACAGTCCATCTGATATTAGAGGACTATTTATAGATAGCTCAGATAAAATCTATGTTGGTTTGAAAGGTTTCAAAAAAGGGCATTTTGGCAGAACATTTGTTAGCGCAAATGCTGGTGAAACCTTTCAAATTGCCTTTGAAAAATGCTTCTGGGGTATGGATGAAGATAAATCAAATAACCTTTTTGCAGGTGCATACCATGAGCGCAATGAACCTGATGCTTCTTGTTCAGTATTATGGTCTGCGGATGGGGGAAACACATGGGCTGATATTTCGGCACCGCAATGGAAAGATCAACTTCATGTGCATCATGTTGCTGTTAATCCATATACAGGTTGGCTTTATGCTTGCTTAGGTGATAAAAAGGGGCTGCGAGGATGTTGGAGGAGTAAAGTCATAACTGTCGATTTAGCTACTTCATGTGATGTGGGTTGTCGGGAAATTATGCTGTCCAAAAAAAGAAAAGTGGCTCCCGGAGATATTTTAGTTTCTTCATCGGGGTTGCGTATGGTTGTAGATACCGTAGAGGATTCTCTAATTCGTCTCACAAACCCTTTGAGTCAGTTTTTGAGTAAGGGATGCAAATTAATGAAGTTAGATTGGAAGTTAAAATTTGCTAATCTTGATAATACCTTGCAGTTTATCGGGATTTGTTTTAAGGATGAATACATCTACTTGAGTAACGATACAGGTCTTGTATTGAATCCGGAGCGTATTATTGTCTACCGAGCAAGAGATGATGGCAGTAGTCAACCTACTTCTCCAGAGCCAGTATTAAAAGCAAGTAAAGGTTACGGATGGGGAAGTTTCTTTCTTGAATGCGATGAAAAGGGGCGAATTTGGACTGCTGTTAGGCCAGTTACAGGGAAAGGATGTGTGTGGTATAGTGATGATGGCTTGATCTGGATAAGTGCCAGTGAGACTTTGAGCGAAGATATTCCCTGTTGGAGAGGTACCCACACTTATCGTGACTTTACATTACAACAAACAGGTTACGGACGTTTTTTGTCCGAGTCAGATATTGGTATAGTAGTTCCACACTTGAGTAGGTCATTAATTATTAAATGAATCATTGGAGGTTTCTGTCATGAGTGATTTACATAGCTTGATCAATAATCATGAATTTGAGAGTGTGTTTCAGATTATTTCTAAAAATAGGTCTGAATTATCAAAAACTGAGATTGAAGAGAAAGCAATAAACGTTTTGTTAGAATCAGCCAAGGATAACGAAAAAGATAATCCTGACTTAGCATTAGAATCTTATAAATTATTGCTTGAGTATTTCCCCTATAAAATTGTCGGGTATATGAGATATGGTAATGTTTTAATTGCCACCAATCGTTTAGAAGAAGCCGAAATTTTTTTCAAGTCTGCCATCAAGAGATTCCCTAAAGCACCCGGACCCTATATTCGATACGCATTTATTGCTGAAAAGAAAAAAGAAAACAGTGAAGCTCGCCAACGCTATCAAGAAACGTTAAAAATTTTTCCCAATCACTCTATTGCTCGTCAAGGACTTGAGAGAGTTTCCGCAACAAACAATAACGATAACCGTGAAAATAATAATGCAAAAAAAACTTCAATTCAATCCTGGAAAATTCAATCAATTCCGACCAATTTTTTACCCAAAAATACACTTGTTTGGTCTGTAGAATCACTGCTTAATAATACAGTATTTGTAAGCACGAAAAACAATGTTATTTACAGGTCTACAAGTTGTGGAGATGACTTTGAGTTTTTAACACAAATAAGCTCTGATTTTGAAAACCTAGATACCGATACTGGAAAATTACACTCAGATGGAAATGCAATCTATTATTCAAGTAGAAGCACTAGCAAGCTGTATAGATATACAGAGGAAACAAAGAAATTTGAAGTTGTTATTAATGATTTAGGTGGTACAACTAGAGGGTTTACTCAAGCCAACAACGGCTATCGTTTCATAGGTCGCTATTCTCAAAAAGGTCCAGCAAATCTTTTGGGAAGTTCTGACGGTATTCAATGGGAAGTAGTGCATCTATGGGATGCTAGGCACATTCACGATGTACGCATTAACCCTGCAAGTGGGTGGCTTTATGTAGTTGTCGGGGAGGGGGATAAGGGCAAATCCAAAGACAGCCACAGTGTATTTCGCTCAAAAGATAATGGTCAATCTTTTTCGAGAATCTTTTCCGCCACAAAAACACGCCCTCTCTTTACAGCCATCAACTTCTATGGCGATAAAGTTTTATTGGGAACAGATCACTTTGACAGTCGAAATAAAATCATGTGCTTTGATGACGATGGAAAAGACAAGATTTATGATCTTGAAACAATATTTACGTTTCCCGAAATATCTCCTCATTTAAAGCCTGTTCCATTCGTTCATTATATGGAATGGTTCAATGGTTCTTTATTTGTGGGCTTTAGAGGAAAATGGTTTTGTGCCTTAATTGAAAGCACAAATTTAAGAGATTGGAGGTTAATTTATTGTACTACGACGGAGAAATCAAATTTCTTTGTAAGTGCTTGTACCACTCAAAATTATTTATTTACTTCTGGAGAACTAATGCGTATTAGGGCCGATTGTATACAGGAAGAAAGTAATCATCAGCCAGCAATGATGCTACCCAATGTTAAAAATGGGAGTCAGTCAATATCAGAAATAAAATAATGCTTTAAATCCAGGTGGTTTTTTTATCGCCAACAACAGCAAACATACAAAATATGAAATGAAAAGCTGGATTGTAAAAGCTGGTCTTTCACTCATTTCAACAATTAGCAAGTCAGACTCAACAGATCAAGAGATCAACAAAATTTATTTTTGTCATAAGCCTGCCAATGTAGTGTAAGCTTTCTCATATCTATTGAATTTTAACGAAATTTGCTTGCACACACACTTTTTGCCACCATAAAAAATGCTGGAATGTACAATAGCCATTGGAGGACAGCAGTGATTAATTCGTCTAACTCAAAAAGTAAAATTGTTATT
>JBNGDT010000315.1:0-3309 GCA_049975305.1 Bacteroidales bacterium
GATTAGCTGGGGTATCAATGCTTCTGATCTACTGGGACTGGAAGCTAATCCGGTTGATGAGAAAAATAACAGGCTGGTTCAGGATAGTGGCTGGGTGGGAACAGTACCATCTGATATCAGAATCGAACCTTCCTTTCATAAGGCAGACTAAAGAACATTCTTTCCGGACATAAAGGGTAGAGTCGAAAGGCTCTGCTCTTTTTTTAAAAGATAACCTTCCTACATTCCTATGGGAACACACTGCTGTTACATAGTAGTGATAGACGCATAGAGACCGTCTTTGCAAGGCTGGTCGTTTATAGCGTTATTGGGTATGTTTATTGGTTAATCTATTCTTCTCGGTAGTGTTCCATCCAGTGTGTCTGGAGATTTGTCTTTCTCAAGTTAGTTTCACAATTCAAAGTTATATTTTTTTCTTTTCCCCGGTTTGATAAATCGTTCTATTATTTATCAAACCGGGGAAAAATCTTTTTTCTTCCGGGAACAGTTTTTCATCCATGTCAATGCCTGGTAATGCTCTGTAATAAGCCCTCTTGTCCATGGCTGTTTTAGACATAAGGACTATCACTGACTCCTCATTAGGCATTGCTCCTCTCATGCGTAATACACGCCTGAAATCACGTTGCAAACGCTCGATCCAGTTCGTTGTGTAGATCATGGACTGAATCCGGTAATGGTAGTTCAGATAGGTGAAATAATACCGATATGCCGGATCTTCTCCCATTCTTCTAATGCTCCGATAATCTTTACCCCATTTTTTACACAACACCTGCCAGGCGTTCCAGCCTTTTTCCGGTGTATAGTTCCTGTCACCAGTCCTGAAAACATCCCTGAGATCATCGGCCAGTTCACCTTTATCTCCATGTCTTACCCGATTGAGCATATTGCGTTTTAAATGTGTCACACACTTTTGCAAAGGCGTTCCGGGAAAAATTTTAGCCAAAGCATTTTCCAGGTATTTTATACCATCAGCTACTGTTAATCCTATCTTCTCCACGCCGCGTTCCTGTAATGCCCTAAACATCTCTTCCCAGCCTGTGGCACTCTCCGATGGCCGGTTGAAGATCCCTAACACCTCCCTGGTCTTATCTTCCTTCACAGCCATAACAACATAGAATGCTTCATTTTCCACACTCCGTTTGCGATGTACCTTGATATGAATAGCATCAATGAATACAACTGGATAATATGCCTCCAGGGAACGTGTCAGCCATTGTTCCACATCTGCCTTCAAATACTCAATCATCCTGCTGATGCTCGCCTTGCTGTAGTGCTTACCATATACTTCTCCAAATACTTCTCCTACTTGCGATTGAGTTAGGCCTTTGCAATACAGGCTGCTGGCAAGCTCCTCACACTCTACTTCCTGATCCCGTAGCAAGGCCAGTATGGTAGGATGAAAATTACCATAGCGATCACGAGGGATCCGGAACTCAAGCACTTTGCCGTTACCGTAGCTCTTCCCCTGCCGGTAACCATTGCCTTTGTTATCCGGATGTGCATCCAGAAAATCACGGCGCTCAGATCGCATCATGCTCTCAATCATTAGTTCCATTAATTCCTGTAAACCTTTTTCCCGGTCCAAATGCTTGACAAATACATCAGATAGCTGTTCCTTTGTAAAATTCATAGGGTCTTCTCTTTTTAGTTAAACATGTTTTTCTAAAATTTTTGTAAAACTAATTTGAGGAGACCTTTTTTAAAAATCTACTTCAGACACATTATTTGAAACACTATCCGGTAATACCCGGGGATCAGGTAATCACCCCACCCCGGCGCGCGGCGGCAGAGTGGATGTGGGTGGCATTTTACTCTTTTATTTAAATAACATTGAATAAATTCACTATGATGATTATTATCCACATAAATATTAATGAAAAATAAGTGAATCGTAAAAGAAAATTCAATATCCTTTTCTTACGTATAACCAAAGGTTTTTCCTCAGGTTTAATTTTTACAGGAAGTAATATATTCAATAACCTTAAGTCATCATAGATATTACGAAAAACTATAATACGTAAAACAGCATATATGAATCCTGCTATTGCAGAACAATGCAATAAAAGGTCTATCAAGAAATTTATATAATCCATATTTTCTATTTTTCCAAAATTCCTTTGTTTGTTGATTTATAAGGCATTACAAACGGTGTGTTTGCCATGCCGGGTTTTGTAATTGTTTGATTATCAGCAATACTTTTATTTGCCGCCCTATAATTTTGTCATAATATATGTTCACGAGATACGGCCTGTGAACGACTTAAACTTATGCAAATATATGAAAATCAATAAAAAAGAAAAAATGGTTCAATATTTTGTTTTGTCATAATATATGTTTATATTTGTAGTCGAACATATAATACGACAAAGCATTATGGACACATTACAAAGCATTGAAAATCATTTTATTGAAAAAAATGTTCTAACCCTCCAAAACCTGTCGCGGTTTTTAAATGTTTCCGTACGAACTATTCAGCGTATGATCAGCCCATTGGACACAATCAGGAGCTACGACCATAACGGGCGTTATTTTTCACTTGAAAAGCTGGCGAGGTTTAATTCAATGGGTATCTGGGAGTATAACAATATCCATTTTTCGAAATTCGGAACATTGAAAAACACCCTGGTAGCTATCATTAACAACTCAAGCCAGGGCATGGATGCCTTGCAGATAAAGGATGTATTGGGCGTGGATACCAGAAGCTTCCTTTTTCAATATAAAGACGTCAGTGGCATTAAAAGGGAAAAAGTTGGCAATCATTACGTGTATTTCAGCTCTGAACAACGGCGGTTTTCGCAGCAATTATCAAACAGGAAACAGGGTTTGGCATCCCTGGCACAAGCACCATTGGAAGGTACTGCCGCCATAAGTGTACTTGTGGAAACCATCAAACATCCGGATTTTACCTTTGAACAACTGTCGGAACATTTGAGCAAACAAGGCATAAAAATAAAACCGGAACTAATACAAGATTTTTTTGTCTTCTATGGCATTGAAAAAAAAACGCCGGGTTCCAGGTAGTTAATTTGTTGCGTGAATTGATAGGCGATACGGTAAAAAGCCTGAACCTTGCCAACACATTTGCTTTTGCACCGGTACTGCAATTTAAAACCAACAAGGTGTTTTGCCCGCAGTGCCACACCAGACTCAAGGTATATCGTACTGACATCAGGAAGATTTACCTGCTGGATATTGGCCAGTGTAAAGCGCATCGCACCTTTATGTATTGTCCTGACTGTGAATGTGTTTTCCCGAGTGAGGATTTTGAAAAATGGGTACCACCCTATGCCAACGTGGGATACGATGTGA
>JBNGDT010000316.1:0-3271 GCA_049975305.1 Bacteroidales bacterium
TCTTTAAAAAATGACACTAATAATTCAGTTAATTTTTGTGGGCTTTCAATTGCCGGGCAATGGCCAACGCCAGGAATTATATGTAATTCTTTGTCTTTCCCAGACAAGCCTGATAGTGCGTTGTAAATCAGTTCTGCATGTCCTGTACCTACCACAAAATCATGTTCTCCCTGAATAATTATAGTTGGTGTTTTAATCGTTTTCAAGTCAGATTCAATATTGATATTGTTGTAGGAAGGGGTATTTCGAAAGGCAGTATTAACAATTTCAGCTTTTTCTCCAACCTCTTTGTATTCCTCTTCTGAATATTTCATCAATCTCATTAATGCAGTATCCTGCAAAACATCTTTAAATGAAATAATTTTAGATGTATCTGCGAAATATGCATTAAATCCGAGTTTGGCTGGAACCACATGTTTCATCCAATTTACATCAGTATGAAAGTGTTCAAAATTACTGCTTTTAATTCGCTCCAATTCTGTTACAATATGTTCTAACTCTGCTTTTTTTTCTTCGGAAATGTTAGTCTGGAGCATTTCTTTTGCTTTATTCCTCTCAAAGTCAATAAGTGAATGATTTTGGTAGTTGCTGTTAACTTTTCCATCGATGCAAGCATATGAATTGACTTTTTCTTGATGTTTAAGCAGATATAAAAAACCGTACATTCCACCCCAGGAAGTACCCATGATATTTACTTTTTCTTTATCGTATTTACTTCGCAACGAATCAATTACAATGTCTAAATCTTCAATATACTGCTCCACTGTAAGCATTGTTGTATCTTTGCAGTCCAATGATTTACCGCATCCTCGTTGGTCTAAATATGCAACCAGGAATTTATCTTCCAGTCCGGGACCCATCAATTTAATATCGATACCAGAATATCCGCCTGGGCCGCCGTGTAAATTAACTATCAAGGGTTTATCAGGATTTCCACGAACCCTTATATAAAGTTGGGATTTTGGCACTTGTACCATTATTTCATTGTCAATGTAATTTTGAGGTGCTTGAGTTTTACATGAAAGTGCAAAAAATGCAATCCCTATTATAACTGCAATCTGAGAAATTATTAAGGCTTTTAATTTTCGGAGTTTAATCATTATATTGGTATTTTTAAGATTAAAGATAGTACTATTAATTTCAATACTGATTGTTAATGAACATTATATGAAACTTTTACAGTTGTAAACTCTCCATAGCAAAAATCTCCTTCTGGTCTTTTATACCATGCTCCGGCTTTTTTGGGTAAAATGTTTTTTCCAAATGTACCATACTCAGAAACCGGTGTAAACCAAGGTCTTTGATGTGCTTCTGTTTCAGCAAGCTCGTAACGGTCGTTGCTAATGAAGTTTATCAACCTTCCTTCATCGTTGAATTCAAGAACGGCTTTGATTGTTTGAGAGCCGGTTTTGTATGTTGCTTCCAATTGTTTGCCGTTGAGTTCTTTCCATTCGATATTATCCATATCAACAAGTACAGCAGGTGCGAAAAAGCATATATCATTTAAAAAAGTAACGGTTTCGCTTTGATTCATTTCCTGTCCGTCAACATCAATTATTTTGAGCAGTCGGGCTAATTTTATTTTCATAAACGCTTTTTCGTCCTGATATAAGTGCAGTCCGTTTGCCGGAATGCCCATTTTTTTAGCTTTAATATAAAATGCCCGGGTGGGCTTATCAAAAAAATTGTATTGTTCCGATGTAAAATACATCCACGGCTCATCAGGGTTTGAGCGCATACGACCTTTAAATGCAATTTTTACATTATTTACACGCTCTTGCCCGACAACGCCGCACATTTTTAAATAATTCTGAAACAATGCCGGCAAATTGCTTATGTCTTGCTCTGTGATAGTATCAGCAGATAGTTGTGATGTGCGGGCTAAGCCTTCCTTGACTACATTTTTATAAGTGTGCCTGATATTTTGTCCGAAAAGCCCGAAAAAAGAACTTGAAAATAGTGCCATAATTATTATTATTTTTTTCATTGCAAGTTACTTTATATTCGTTTGAAAAATAATTCTTTGTCCTTGATTAACAGATAACCTGAAACAATGAGAAGCAATCCAGTTTGAATAACCTTGCTCATGGGGTGCGTAGCAAATATTTCGTTGAAAAACACGGCGGTAATGTGAAAAATAATAGTTAGCACGATGTTCCGATTGGTTTTGTAGTATATCCAGTTCATAATCAACACAAAGGGTATCATGCTCACAATAAAATTCACTGAATAAATCCAGCCCGACTCTACCAGATTGCTGTGATAGTAGCCTTTTATGGTGGATAATGGAAAATGCCATACTGCCCAATAAAGTGCAAATATAAGCGAAGCTTTCAGCATATTGAAACGAGAAACAAGACTGTCGGTGCCGTAAGAGTGCCATGCAATTTCTTCTAATACAGGGGCTGCAAGCAGTAAAAACCAAACAGGAAAAAGCGATGAAGTAAAGGTAAACGAACCGCGAAACGAAAACTGTTCGGCCGGATAGCCAAAAAGCAATGAAATGGCTTGCGCCAAAAGAATGCTAATCAACATTAAGAAGAAGGTAATAAGAAAATACTCTTTTTTAATACTTCTAAAATTTAAGAAACGACCCAGAAAATCGCTGCGCAATTCCTTGTCGGGTAACATGAAAAACAGTGCGATAACGGCTGGCGACAATAAGCCTGTAATACTGCATATCCCCACTGCCCATTCTAAAGTTTTGGTAAAAGGCTCGATGTGGCTCAGGTATCCGGCCAAAAACCATAATGCCCAGGGAATAGCCGTACTCAGAAAGAAAAACAAAAAGGGACTTTTGTACTTTTTGATAATTGTTCTTTGTTCTTTTGTTTTCATATTAAATTAAATTTTAGATGGTGAAACATTAATTTTTGAACAAAGAAAAAGCAAAACAATACAGCATGCACTCAAACGTACAGGATTGAACCCGGAATAGGTACAAACCTGTAAGATTGGGCTTTTGTTAAGCTGATTTTCAGACTATTTACAAAGAAATTGGATGAGCGAAAAAAATAAAAAATTGCTGCTTTTTATTCAGTTTTTTCCGCTTTTTTAGCCAAATATTGAGAGGGGGAAAGTCCTTTTTGTTTTTTAAAAATGTAATTGAACGATGATTTTGAATTAAACCCGGCATCGAGTGCCATGGCAAGCAAACTGAAATTTTTATTCTTTTTGGCTATATGTAAAAATTCTTCAATCCGGTATTTATTTACAAAATCGTAGAAATTAACACCTGCCTGTTGATTAATGATTTGAGAAAGCTGATTAG
>JBNGDT010000317.1:0-3271 GCA_049975305.1 Bacteroidales bacterium
CCACAACTCTATGACCAGGTACACCCGTCAACTGGCCGGGCAGGTCTCTTCTTTGCACTATATCCGGCAGTCGCCCGGACAAGCTTTCTGATTTTTTCGCATTACGCGAAGTCAAGGATCAGCGAGGCACCTGGCAAGACAGGGTTGGTAAAGGGGATACATAAGTACTTTCATAAAAATTAATTTTATTATGTTTTAAAACTTCATAAAAGCTATTACATTCAATTGATATGAAGTGAGTTGCATTGGTCATTATCGTTGAATTATGGATTAGGACTTGGCGTCCATTTTGATCTACCACCTGATTCTGATAAAAACCTCATTGCTTCCTGATGACAAATGAGCTGTGCATCAAGAAGCATATCAGGGGTATGAAATGCAATTTTACCTTCACTGTCTTTTCCGGAAAAACCATGGCTGGGAGATTCAACAACAACGCTCAATGCCCCGCAATGCATATTTAATGCCCCGTCTAAATTAAAAGTTCCGGCAGGAACCCGACTTGGATCGGTTTCATTTTTTATATTTTTTGTATCTTGCAAACCCTCCATGGTTAAGCGTTTATGGACATATACATATAATGAATCAAATACAGAAGATAAAACAGGCTCAGCGAATGGACGATGTAAATTCATAAAAACAGCACCGGTATGCATATTAATAATCAAATCTGGTCGTTCATTCTCACAAAGATCAAATAACACTTGTGTTTCTGGTTGACGAGTTCCAAAAAAATCATCGTGTTGAATATTCACTCCTGCATCGTTTGGATATCCACCTGGGAAAACAGGCTTGCCAAAGTCAAGGGGAATAAACTCTTTAATTTGAGGCCAGCCAATAATTTTTCCATCGGGATATCCACCAGTATTTAAATATTCATGTACTGTATGATCAGAATTTCTATATTTTTCCATACGCAAAGGAATTCGCGCTCTGCCGTCCGGATTCACAATTGGAATTAGAATTAAACGATCTAACTGATTAACTATCTCATTGATTTCCGGCCATTCCTTTCCCCGTAAATCCTTTCCTGTTTCAATTACAGAAATAAGATTTACAATACCAACAATACCTTCAAATTCACTACCATGCACCGCTGCAATTCCCAAATAGACTTTTTTTTCATGGTCTGGACCACGATATGCTTTTACATCCCTAAAGCCTAGTGATCCGGAAAATGTTGTAGTCCCCTTGCCCTGGCGAGAATTGCCATAACTTACAGAACGAATTAATCTTCCACCGGCTGATTTTCCAATTACCTCAATTCTCCCTTTTTTTACATTTTTATATAAAAAATGAGTTACATCATCAACAGAAGTAATCCAAAAGTTAGGAATATTTTCACCCTCTTGTAAATAATCTTCCGGTAATTTGAAGGAATAATGGCCAGAATATAATGTTTTAATCTTTTGTCCATTTGAATTAAAACAAAATCCAATGATTAAAATGAAGAAAGAAATTAAAAATATTAAACTTTCCAATTGATTTTTTTTATCGCTTAAATCGTCTTTCATTTTTACCTATAATTTACTGTTATAAAAATTAAAATAAACCTTGTTGCTTTTTCACCTGATCTGAAAATTTTTCGTCTAAAATTTTTCGTCCATCTTGATTGATAGATATTTTCCCCCCAGCTTCATCTTTGATAGTAAACATGACCTCATATTCTTTGTCATCTAATGTAAAACGCACTCCAACCATTTCTTCAGATTTTATTAACTCTGAATCTACCATTGATTTAAGAGAAGTTTCTCTTACTTGTATTAAATGAAGGAAAATATCTTTAGTATCTGGTTTATCCGGGGTTACTTCAATTCGCCATTGTCCCAACATATCAAGGGTGTCAGGAGGAATTCGATGACGTCGTTCATATCCCCAGTCTTCAGGAGTTAATACTGGCATTGGCCAATTTCTTCCGTCTGACCAGAACTGTTTACCAGGTCCACCAATTTTTGTGAGTACTGCATTTTCCGGAAATAAAGTTTTGCAAAACAGCCTGCCTTCCCAATGGTCAGCATAAAATTCGTTTCCTTTAATTACCGGCTCTGTTGCTGTGTGGAGTAACCATCTCTTCTTATATTCCGGTTTTGTCGAATTAACCCTGTCAAAAACAACAAAATGATCGGGTGGCAAAAATACAAACTGACGTAAAACTAGGTCTGCTTTATCTTTATGATATGATTCTGTCGCGTCACTTGCTATATAAGCATATTCTTCTTTCTCATCAAAGGCAATTATTTTTGAACCTAGGAGATTGTTTTGTCCTCCGTCATTGGGGTGAGGCGGTTCAGGTTGTTCATTTAATGAAGGTAGGCCCCAATATCTTGGCATTTCTTCACCGGGCATCTTAATTGTAATGCAATTGTGAGCTACGGTTCTGGCATAATAAAATGGTAGATGGAGCCCTGGCTCCGGACGTGTTCCTGTGTCCATTGCCAAAAATCCTTTTTTGAAAATCACAAAATTGTTATTGTCATAATGCCTGTGCTGAGTCAGTATTCCACCGGCAGTAAAAAGCGCATATGTATCATCAGGCCCTGAACCAGACCTCATAAATATTTGGCCCATATTATCAAAGTGTTTTGCTTTGCTCATGTTTTCCGGAGGCCCCTGGGGTTTAATTTCATCATGAGAATTTGTCAATAGAAATCGGGCAAAAGGAATATTTTCCGTTTGTTGTTTTTGAACTTTAGGTAACATCCATTTTGCCAAAGAAATCAAATCAGGATGAGTTTCTCCATAAAAATGAATCATTTGCGATAAATGTATATGCATAGATCCCAAAGGAAGGTTATTTGTAATATGATATACATCGCCATAACCATACATTTTTTCACCGGGTAACCAATTCCATAAAATATAATGAAGAAAGTAAGGAACATAAGGCCACTCTTTTGAAATATCAAGTCCTGTAGCAGAATTGAAAGTATGGAAAAAGTTAAATTCTGCCCAGGGATAATTACCCATAACATTATTTAAAGCACCTGATGGCGCCCCGCCGATATTTCCGGCAATTTTATTTCGGTGTTTAAGAAGAGAAATATAGTCATCATATCCACTTTTAAGTAACTCTTGAGCCAATTCATTATCGATTGCTTCATTGTAGAATACGAGTCCTGCATACCAGGGTAAGGCTCTTGTTCCGTAAAAACCGGAAGTTGGCGGGTTCGCACTTTCTCTGAAAAAAGGTTTTCTTCTGTCTGAGGGTACCATATCATGAGTCCAGTATAAAAACATATTTATTTTAAAGTTCGCGTCATTGACATATTTA
>JBNGDT010000318.1:0-3176 GCA_049975305.1 Bacteroidales bacterium
TATAATAAATATTGTTCTCATTATCGGTTTTTAATTGGTATAATCCATCGTTTAAATTAGTTAAACTCTTAATTGTTTTAACCCACAAAATCGTTCCGTTGGAATCGTACTTGGCAATGTAGCCGTGCCTGTTATCAGTCGTATTTTCATCCAGCACAATGCCCGACAGCGACATGCTGTCTGTAAACGTTCCGGCAATGATGATATTCTTTTCAGAATCAAGGGCAATCTTGGTGCCTTTCTCGCTCTTAAAAGCACCCGAGGTGCTATGTAAAACCCACTCCCAGTCCTGTGAGAATGCACAGGTAAGGGTTAGGAGGGATGCTAATAGTAGTGTTGTTGTTTTTTTAAGAAGAATACAGAATACAGAATTCAGAATACAGAATTCAGAATGGTTTTTTTTATGCGTTTCTTTTAATTTGTTCAGTCCTTCCATTTTTTATCGTTTTTTTAAAAAGAATTCAGAAGTCAGAATACAGAATTCAGAATGGCTTTTTTTATATGTTTCTTTTAATTTGTTCAGTCTTTCCATTTTTTATCGTTTTTTAAAAAGAATTCAGAAGTCAGAATACAGAATTCAGAATGGCTTTTTTTATATGTTTCTTTTAATTTGTTCAGTCTTTCCATTTTTTATCGTTTTTTTAAAAAGAATTCAGAAGTCAGAATTCAGAATTCAGAATGGCTCTGTTATAAGCCTCAATTAATTTGCTAACCTCTTCAAGTTTCTTGATTACCTGGCTGCTGTTTCCATAATTCAGGTCTTGTGCCAATATCAGATAATATCTGCTTTCTTCAAGCGAACCTTGTGCAATATTCATAAAACGCCTTTTGTCCGGCTTTCCTCTTTTTTTAAACCCTTCAGCAATATTGGCTGGTACTGATATAGCAGATCTTCTTAATTGTGACGTGAGTCCGAACATTTCTTTCCTTGGAAATGCCTCAGTATAATCATAAACTGATAAAACCCACTCATGAGATTTCTGCCAAACAACCAAATCCTTAAAACTTTTTGAAGGTTTTCTATTCATACTTATATTTTTAATTCTCAATAACCACACTCATTACTCACCACACTCCACTCTCCTTCTGTATTCTGACTTCTGAATTCTGAATTCTGAACCCCAACTTCTAAATCAAAAAACATACATTAGTTCATTGGATTCTTCCTGATTATGTCCTCTCACTTTTATCTTTATCGCTTTTGTTTTATTAAGCAGGCTATTACTTAATAACTAAAGTTTCGCACTAATTTATTATAAATACATAATCAAATGGTTAGTGCAGTCCATCTGATTCATAAGTAATTGATTATCTGTTTTTTGTGTTTTCCATTTTTCGTTTATGCTGCGTTTTTCTCAATTTGAGCATCTGGTATTAGCTTGCTGATTAATTGTAATGCTCTTTCATCGCGCATTACCTTCTCTAACAGTTCCATCTCATCCATTTCGTCAAATAGTACTTCCAATACCTTGATTAGTTCGATAAACAGCCCCCAAATCCTTTCGTCCAGACGATATTGGATTATATCTTCTTTTACCTGATCGAATAAAGCACCTTTTGATTCGTATGTTTCAAAACGATACTTTAATGTCAGCAGGATATGTTGGATCATTGTAATTGTAATGTCAGCAATTTGTGCATCAAAATCGTTTGATTGACATCTACCGAGTCCCAACAGTTGTTTAGATTCCTTAAAGAACACTTCAATAGTCCACCGTATCTGGTATATTTCAATCATCCTAATAAATGAAAGTTCTGTATCAGTTGTAATAAAAACACGCCATTTGCCATTGGTACCTTTGCGACTGAAGTATATTTTGATATCAACATCGTTATAACATACCGAGGCTTCTTTATAATATAACTTGAGTTTTCTGCAACGTTTAGCTTTACCAAGTTTGTTACGGATTTGGCTATGCGTTAATTTTTCTCCCATATAATCAAATTTAGTTTTTGGGGTTTTATACATGCCTATTAGATGAACGGTTTGTTTTTTAACACGCTTCACAGCCTTAATGAATGCATCACATGTAAACCAGCTATCCATTAAAATATAGTCAACCTTTAATCCCTGAGATATGGCATGCCAGAACATTTTTAACGCACTTTCAATTTTTGACATATCGGCCTCTTTTGCCCTGATATCATTGTATGAGCCATTCCCCCTTATCTTGCGGTATTGTTTTTTATACTCCTTCTTTTTCAATCCAAAGGGCTTATTCGCGTTAGTGCCTTTTTCCCTATGCAATGAAAAGTCAAGGGGAATGAATGTAATGCCATCCCAATACCCCATGGTTAGTAGCTTAAATCCCAACAGGAAGCGTTTACTAACATGATCGAACATTCGGGATACTTTTTCCATGTAGCGCCCGGTTTTTTCAAGCATGCTGTCATCAATGATTAGGCATTTAGGAGTACCATCAATTGAGGTACTTTTTTCTTTTACCAATTTAATGAACTTCATCGAAAACATCCATAATATTAAACGCCAACAGATATTTGAACTGTTTTTTAACCGATAGAAAACATCTTTCCGGGCTTTTATGTGGTTAGCCAATGCACTACCTGCAAAAGCATTCACAGACTTAACACCCAAAAAAGGCAGGGTAATTAAGCAACTAAAGACTGTCTCAAAGCTATACCCCCTCTTCTTTAGAGGGTTTAAGCTTTTACAAGCTGATGAAAATGAAAAACACGTCAAAGAACTTAAAATAAAATCCGGTTCAAGCCAACGAGGGGTAAAACCGTTTTTTAATTCTGAAATCTTATTTATATCTTTACTCTGTAGCATGGTGTTATGTTTTGGTATGCATGGCTAATATACTAAATATCAGCGTATTAGCCAAACATCATGCTACTTTTTTTAATATTTATTTATCTCAATTTCAATATTTTAATCTACTGCGAAACTTTAATTAATTATTTTATACGTTATGGAAAATATTTTTAACACATCTCTTTTAACAGAAATAGTCGATAATCTCAAAAATTGGTTGACAACAGAGTTTCCGGGGCTATTGTTGATTATTGTCCTGTTTTTCTTCTTGCTGATGATTGTTAAGTATTTTTTCAGAAAGCTGAGGAAAAGCTTGTTAACCCGTGCAGAGAAGAACAGCAACGTTGACACTAATGAAGCAAGTAAAAGGGTAGACACCTTAATAAATATCAGCCATGCC
>JBNGDT010000319.1:0-3175 GCA_049975305.1 Bacteroidales bacterium
AATTTCAGAATTTAAATCAACATATGAATAGAGCTTTAATGATAAAAAGAAAAATTAAACAGTTAATAAACTTGATAATTATATTATCCTTTGCATGTACTTTCTCCTATGCTCAAAAAAATTATCCTCCAAACATTGAAGAAGCAGAAGTTTATACCTACAAAGTGGTTAACGATGTTAATTTGAAATTGTGGGTTTTTAATCCTCCTAAGCATAAAATTGAGTCTAAAGTACCCGCAATTGTTTTTTTCTTTGGAGGTGGGTGGAATGCAGGAAGCCCCTCCCAATTTGTGCATCATTGCGAGTATTTGGCTGCACGCGGTATAGTTGCAATGGTTGCTGATTATCGTGTTTATTCAAGAAATAAAGTAAGGGCAAATATATGCGTTGCTGATGCAAAATCAGCACTGAGGTGGGTTCGCGAACATGCATCTGAAATTGGAGTTGATCCGAACCGCATTGTGGCAGGTGGTGGATCGGCAGGCGGTCATTTAGCTGCATCAACAGCATGTTTGCCTGATTTTGATGAACCTACAGAAAATCTTTCGATCAGCTCAAAACCAAACGCATTGGTGCTTTTTAATCCTGCTCTGGTACTTGCACCAATTAATGGTGTATCTGATGAATATCAAAAAAAATTACAAAATCTTGAAATTAGGTTGGGCGCAAAACCTGAAAGTATGTCTCCTTTTCATCAAATAAAAAAAGGTTTGCCACCAACAATTATTTTTCACGGGACAGATGACCAAACCGTACCTTTTAAAACCGTTGTGCTCTTTGCAGAAAAGATGAAAGAAATGGGAAATGAATGCACGGTTGTTGCATACCAGGATGAACAACATGGATTTTTCAATTACGGGAAAAAAGCAAACGGTGCTTTTATTGACAGTGTTAACCGCATGGATCAGTTCCTGGTTTCTTTAGGATATCTTCAACCGACGCCCAAAACAAACGTTTTGGTTGAATAATTTAAATGATTACCTTTAATATGAAAATTGTTTATTATACATTTCTCGCGACCCTATTCATTGCTTATAGTTGCAATGCTGAAGAGCCGGAGTTTCCTTTGGAAGAACCCAAAAAAGAACAAACAATTCGTGAATTGGTGGACGAAGTTTTTCCGAAAGGAAATGTTTATATTGGAGCTGCATGCCACCACAGATTATTCGGAACTAAATCCTATGAAATTCTTAATCGTGAGTTTAGTTATGTAACACCTGCGAACGATTTTAAACAAACTTACATTCACCCGGAACCAGGAAAATATCAGTATGAAAAATCAGATGACTGGGTTCAGTCCTGTAAAAATAATAATCAGGTAATTCGAATGCATGCCCCAATTAGTCCGCAATGCTCGCACTGGGTAAAAGATGATAACCGGACTGCAGAAGAACTGGAAAAAATGCTTGAAGAATATGTTAAGGCGCTTTGTGAAAAATACAACGGAACATCGAATATTCTTTGGTTAGATGTGGTAAACGAAACCATTGATAAAACTACCGGCGGTTGGTTTGGGCCAAAACCCGGAACTGATAAATGGGAAAATCCCTGGCCTAAGATTGGCTTTGACGAATCGCATACGCTAAGACCTCCCTTGTACATAAAACAGGCATTTACGCTTGCAAATCAGTATGCACCCGATATTAAACAAATAATTAATCAGCATGGCGCTTTGGAAGAAGCAAGCTGGGATAAAATGAAAGCTTTAGTAGCCTATTTACGTGAAAATAATTTGCGTGTCGATGGGCTGGGTTGGCAGGCACACATCGATTTGGGCTGGGAAAAAATACCTGGTAACACTGAACGCCTTGGTGAAATTGTTAGGTGGTGCCATTCCAATGATCTCGAATTTCATATTACTGAGTTTAATGTTTTCCTAAGAAAGGGAAATGAGTTAAAATATAACGAACAAGCTGCCACATTTGAAGCGATTACAAAAGCAGTTCTTGATAATAGCGGAACTGGTGTTGTAGGAATAAATTTTTGGCATATCAGAGGAAACGATACATCAAATAAAGATTTGGATGGTTGTCTTTGGAGTGACGATTACACAGCCAAGCCAGCTTATCGCAAAATAAAAGACTTATTACGAAGCTATCATTAGCTAAACGCCTGTTATAATGAGTATTGTCGGGGTTAATTTCATATGTTGGAAACTAATGAAAAGGAATTTTGCACCATCAAAAGGTAAAATTTTAACTTGTATTTGTGTCATTCTAGGAATGACGGTTTTTGCTCAGGCCGAGAAAAAACTTTCGCTTGGCGAGCATGAAATTTTTAAAATCGCTAAAGCAAAACATACCATTTTAATTGATGGTAAATTGCAGGAAAAGGATTGGCAAAATACAGAAGTCCGCACGCTCGATTATTTTTATCGTATTGAACAACCTCAGGATGAGCAGCAAACTAAATTCAGGATGCTTTGGGATGAGAATAATTTGTATGTGTTTTTTGAATGCGAAGATGCATACATTACGGCCAGGGAAAAAAACAGGGATGGAAAACCCTATTTAGATGATTGTGCTGAAATTTTTCTGATTCCTGCTCCCGACAGCCTGAATATGCATTATGGTTTTGAGGTAAACTTGCACAAAGCTTCTAACGATTTTATTTGGTTGAATAATTTTTACCAGGGTAAAAGTGGGATGATTAAATCGTATAATCCCGATTTTAAAGTGGAAGTATCGGTTGATGGAACAGTAAATAACAATTCAGATATTGATAAAGGGTGGACCATGGAAATGGCGATACCATTAAAACATTTTAAGGGAGTCGATAATTTCTTCCCGGTAAAAAATGGGAGCAAGTGGGCATTTCTGGCTGCTCGTCAGGATAGAAACGATGCAATTGGCGACAGGCGTTCAACATCAACCCTATTCCCCATATATAACATTGAAAAAAGTGTTCATCAGCCCAATCGGTTTGGAATACTTCAATTTGTAGATTAATACATATCAGTTCTAAACATTAGACAAAATGAATAATAAAAAAAAATCACTCTTGATTATTTTCTTGGTTTCTTTTGCGTCCTTAACTGCCTGGTCACAAAACACGAACGAGAATTACAATATCCTTTGGTTAAGCTGCGAGGATATTGATCCCATTATAGCTTGTTATGGTGCAGAGGGAATTCAAACGCCCAATATCGATCGGCTGGCAAAAGAGGGTATTTTGT
>JBNGDT010000320.1:0-3140 GCA_049975305.1 Bacteroidales bacterium
CGCATGAAAATGGCACGGGTTGCTATCTCATCGTGATTGGTTACCAGAGCTCCTCCTTCTCCGGTGGTCAGGTTCTTGGTGCCGTGAAAACTAAAGGTAGCCACGTCTGCAAGGGTTCCGGTTTTTCTTCCTTTATACAAAGATCCAATGGACTGTGCTGTGTCATGTACTACATATAAATTGTACTTTCGTGCAATTTTCAATATTGGTTCCATTTCAGCAGGATTTCCGGCATAATCCACCGGGGCAATGGCTACGGTTTTTTCCGTGATGCGCTCTTCTATTTTCGAGACATCAATATTCCCGTTATCGGCATATACATCGCACAACACTACTTTTAACTGATTCAGTATGGGTCCCAGTGCAGTGGATGTATAAGTAAAATTCGGAACAATAACCTCACTTCCCAGAGGGAACCCTTTAACCCTGTAGGCCAGGTCAATGGCAGATGTACAGGAATTTGTGAATAGCACATGTTTAACTCCAAGGTACTCAGCCAGCTTTTTCTCGAATTCCCTGCATTCGGGTCCGTTCCCTGAAATAAAGGTGGAACGCATGGCTCTGTCAACGGCTGCAAAGTCATCCTCGTCAAGATAGGGTTTGTGAATAAGGATAGGTTCTTTTGAAACCGGTTTGCCACCATTAATGGCGAGTTTTGGATTTGATTTATTTATCATTTGTGTTTTTTTTCTACTTATTGAACTGGGTAAGTTTTTTATCAGGGTGATAAGGTAACAGAGTAACAGGGTGACAAAGTAACGTAGTTACAGGTCAACATGGGTAGGAACAGGATAATGAAATATTTATCATGGTTTTTGACGTGTTCAATAAGTCCTGAAAGCTTGGAGCGGATTTCGATTAACCTCTGATTCAGGTCGGGAAAAAATAGGGGCAATGTATTAAAAGGTTATTTACAATAATGAGCCGGGTTCCCGGCTCTGCAAGTCTTCCCTGGGATACAAACAAAAAAATTGGTTGAAGTCTTTATTATAGCCACTTGCATCACCATCTGCAATATTTAAAGGGACCGAAACCGCTGCCTTTCTGATTTTGCCTGCAAGCCTATTTAACTCGGCGGAGCAGAACATGGCCGTAATTTTACAGAATCAGGTTATATGATTAATGGAATTTCCCCAGACCTCAATATCTTTATACGTCTTCATTGCCCATGGATTTGATTATAAGTGTTTCCCTGTCAATATGTTACACTGTTACCCTGTCACGAAATACCCTTATTCCTTGTCACTTTGTAATTTATTTATTAAAATTTTCGAAAATTTTCCCCTGCTGTTTACACATTCGTGTACGGAATATGAAAACTCACCGCCTCTAATGCTTTTACCAGCTCATCAATGCCTTCTTCTACTGTAATCGCAGTATCGTAGCCCTGGTCCCTTATTTTTTCATAGCTTACAATGTAATTTCTTTTATCTGCGTCTTCCCCTATATCCGCATAATGTATATATGCCCGGGTTTTACTTTTGATCAGGTCACAGATTTGCTCTTTGCTGTAATTCATCTTTTCATTTCCCACATTGTATACCTGGTTGATCATTTTATCCTGATTATTGATTCCGAAAATAAACACCCGGCCCATGTCATGCACGTGAATAAATGTTCGCATAAAATGCTTTTCGTACACAACCAGGTACCCCTGTGTAAATGCTTTATAAGTGAAATCATTGATCAGCAAATCCAGGCGCAGGCGAGGGGAAACCCCGAAAGCTGTGGCAAACCTCCAGGCAATGGTTTTTCTTTCTTCCAGCAGCATTTTTTCTGCCAGCGCTTTTGTCTGCGCATACATGCTCAGTGGGTTTAGGGGTGTTTCCTCTGTGCAGATCTCATCTACTGATCCGTAATTGGATCCTGTGGAACCGTAAAGTATCAGCTGGTTTTTTGAAGTAACACTAATCAATGCTTTGGTGCCGTTTACATTGACCGACTCAGCCAATTCGGGTTCCTTCCTGCAAGCAGGGAAGCCCACGATAGCCGCCAAGTGTATGATTACATCGGCCTCTTTGACGGCTCGTTTCAACTTATTCTTGTCTCTGATATCGCCTTTTACAAAACTGAAAAGGGGGTTCCTGAAAAAAGGTAAAATCGCATCTCCGCCAAAAAGAAGATTATCATAGCATATTGTTTCATACCCGGCCTTCAACAGCTGGGGTATCAATGTAGTACCGACGTAGCCGGCCCCTCCTGTAACCAGTACCTTCATATTATTTCTCTTGTTTTATTTATCTTCCTGTTACTTCCCATTTGTCTTTTCCAATAATATATGGATCAATTCTGAGGTCATCATTTTTGGCATCTTCAAAAATAAGGTTGCTCAATGAGAAAAGAACAGAATGGTCCTCCAGTCCGACCCATCCATTGGCATACAGAGGCGGAACAACCAGCAGCGCATGGTGGCGCGAGCTCATTACATAAGTTTTCAAAGACTCTGGATTTTCGCGGCAATATTTTTGTATTTCTTCTGTTTCATTTCGTTCAGCCATTTCCAATGGCATTTTCAGCACGTTGAATTTTGCTGCTCCGCTTGCAATAATAAACATTTTAATTTCTTTTTTGTGGTAATGCAGGCCGCGAACAACCCCTCTTCCGTAGTTTTCTACAAAATACGCCCGCCTTATCATTTGGCTGTCAATTTGATCGGCAAAGGGAATCAACAGCCCACGGTCGTCATTAATGCTTTGAATGGGCAGATAAAGGGGTTCTTTAATGTTTTCGTTGATTTGCATTTTAAAAGTTTAAAAGGTTATTACGTTATAAAATTTGATTGATAATAATATGTTTATCATTTTTCATTTAATCCTACGCCAGGATGAAGAATAAATTATGAAGTGTTTTAAATTTTATAGTTTTGTGCCGTTTCCCCTGACGTAATAAAGATAAAGGCAATTTCATGTGCTTCATTTTTCAGCCTGACTGTTTCTTCAGTATCCAGTATTTTTACAGAGCATCTCCGGCCAATATACCGATTCACCGGTCTCTTCAATGACAATGCTTTATTTGGAGATGAAGAACCACCTTACTTTGCAACGGCTGCGATGCTCTGTAATTGGGTGCCACTGAAGTGAAGGATCGCAACAACTGCCCTCCTATATGTATCCCGGCAAAAGTCCCGGGGATCATTTCAA
>JBNGDT010000321.1:0-3018 GCA_049975305.1 Bacteroidales bacterium
ATTTTAGCCTGTGAAAGCAGTGAAACAGCTTCTTTAGGTGAGAATGAAGAACTATCGATTTCAGAAACTGAAAATATTGAAGAGCCAACGCCCACAATTCAAGCAGATACACCTACTCCAAAATTTACCTCAACACCTTCTCCGATAGATAATGCTGTGGTTACTGCCAATCTTTGTAATTTGCGCGCAGGCCCAGGAGTAAATTATTCAGTTGTCGGGTCTGTAGAAAAAGATGATGTAGTGCCAATATTTGGTAGAAATGAGAATAGTGATTGGCTATTAATTGATTATGGTCAATCGATTTGGATTGCTGCTTCATTGGTCAAACTAAACAAGGACATGTCCGCAATTGACATTGTAGATTTTGCATCATTATCAAATCCTGATTCGGATTATTCATATGGAGAACCGAACCAAGAACTCCCCGATATTGAGGATGTAGAAGCGGCACTGACATGTGATACTATTTATGGTCAACATAAAGACCTTACTGATATTCAATGGAGGGAGTATGTGAATATCATCACGGGAAAACCTATAGATTATACGGGCAGCATAAAAGAAGTAAACACAAATGGCTCAATTGAGATTTATGCATGTGGTTATTTTGATAATGTAACGTTCACAGTGTATGGTATACCTGCAGATGTTGCTCTTACACTTGAAAAGTCTGCGGATGTCTCTGGTTCAGGAACAATAAGCCAAGTTTACAGAAAGAATGTTTTATATAAAGGATTATTCTCTACAAGCCTTAAAGAATGGCTTTTTATCAATGTATACGGAACTTTGGAGGTTGTTGATTAGAAAATGCAAAGAGAACAGCGTAGAAAATTTCTCATTATCCATTTAGGGGATATCGATAATTTCACCATACGTGAGGAATCTAAAAAGTTTATTATTGATTTTATTTTGGAGAGAAAGATATGGCAAAAAGGGTTTATGATTTAGTGCGAACGATGGTTG
This sequence comes from Bacteroidales bacterium, assembly GCA_049975305.1. Taxonomy (GTDB): domain Bacteria; phylum Bacteroidota; class Bacteroidia; order Bacteroidales; family ML635J-15; genus JAQIBY01. The sequence continues at coordinate 964 of JBNGDT010000321.1, forward strand.
AAGAACATCGGGGAAAGATGTGGTTTGAAAGAAAAGGACAACCTCAAGGGGGAGCTTGGATAATAGAATATCATGGTTACAGGAAAGAATTTCCTACATGTGACCATATTTTTCCTGGGATTGATGACTTATATGTTCCCAAGACCCAATTTCCTGTGACTTGGGACGATTACAAGAATGAGCTAATAGATGATGCTTGGGAAAAACTGCTCAAAGATTTGAAACACGGAGAATAATACTAAATAAGTAGGTTGCCAGAAACTTTATTGTGTAAAAAGTAATGTGAATTTAGAAAGATAGTGATAATATTTTTTTATATACTTTCACATCTGTTACAGCAATAAATTTCTTTCCATTTTTCAAGTAACAAGCAAAAGTAACTTCTTTTTTATTTCCACCCGCTTTTGCACCCGCAACAAATCCAGCAAGGCCAAGTACTGCAGCCCCAGCAATTGACCATCCTGCTGTGCCAATAAATTTTTTCTTATTTTCTTCAGTAATAATTTCTACGCTTGAAACGTTTCTTTTGTTAAGTGTGAGGGGGATTAATCTTCCAGAATGATGTATAGATACATCTCCAAGTGACAACTTAATTTTGCCACCCTCATAATCTCCCGCTATAATTTTATTAGCCATTGTCACTCCTCACCTAGTTTTATTTGGATAATTTTATCATATTGTTTTAGAGACGAATAGAAAATTTAGAGTATACTGAATTTCCTAATGTTATAATCTAATAGAAATCTTAATTGAAATGGAGTTCTTACTACATGGTCAATAACTTCAAAGAAAAAGCTAACTTCATCTGGCAGGTGGCGGATGACCTCCTGCGCGGTACGTTCAAAGCCCACGAATATGGGGATGTGATTCTCCCCTTTGTGGTTCTTCGCAGACTCGACCAGGTGCTTGAGCCAAACAAAGATGAGGTCATCAAGCAATATGAGCAATTCAAGAGCACATTGGATGAAGAACAGCTTGAACCAGTGTTAGGGCAGGCTGCAGGAGGGACAAATTTCTACAATCACTCTTTCTATGACTTGCGAAGGCTGACCCAAGACCCAAACAATATCGAGTTGAATTTCAATAATTATTTGAATGGTTACTCCAAGAACGTTCGCGAGATTATTGAAAACTTCCAGTTGGGTTCAATTATTTCCAAGTTGGCCAAGAATGATTTGCTTTATCGAATGGTTGATATGTTTGCTGGGGTTGACCTGAGTCCTAATAATGTCACCAATCATGAAATGGGATACATCTTTGAAGAGTTGCTCAGGCGGTTTTCGGAAATGTCTAATGAGACCGCTGGTGAACATTACACCCCCCGTGAAGTTATTCGGTTGATGGTGAGCCTTTTGTTGGCAGAGCATAAGGATGAGTTGCAGGGAAAGGGCATCATCCGCTCTGTATACGACCCAGCTTGTGGGACAGGCGGCATGCTCATTACAGCTAAAGATTACATACAAAATGAAATCAACCCTGACTTAGAAGTGGTCATGTATGGGCAGGAGCTCAATGAGCAGACTTACGCCATTGCCAAATCAGATGTCTTAATAATGGGTGAGAATGCTGAGAATATCCGTTTGGGAAATAGCTTCACTCAGGATAGGTTCAAAGGGCAGAAGTTTTCCTATATGCTCAGTAATCCTCCATTTGGCGTGAGCTGGAAAAAAGAACAAAACTTCATTAAGAAAGAAGCCGATGACCCCCATGGGCGTTTCCACGCCGGCACACCTAGAGTGAGCGATGGTTCTCTCTTGTTTTTACAGCATATGATTTCAAAGATGGAAGCAGGCGGAAGTCGGATAGCAATAATATTTAACGGTTCACCGCTTTTTACGGGTGATGCGGGTTCTGGTGAAAGTGATATTCGTAAGTGGATTATTGAGAATGATTGGCTGGAAGCGATTGTGGCGATGCCAACTGAAATGTTTTATAACACAGGTATTGCAACTTATATTTGGATTATCACAAATCGAAAACCACAAAAACGTAGAGGAAAAGTTCAACTGATTAATGCCGTTGATTACTATTCATCTATGCCTCAGAGTCTTGGTA
>JBNGDT010000322.1:0-2856 GCA_049975305.1 Bacteroidales bacterium
TCACTCCATTCACTTTCCACTGATATGTTGGAGTTCCTCCATTGGTTGGTGTTGCCGTGAAAGTAACAGTCGTTCCTTCACATACATCATTTTGATCTGCAACTATGGAAACACTTGCTGGCAGATTCGGATTTACAGTGATATAGCTGGTCATTGTTGTATCATCACTACCACTTATATTTGTTGCTGTTAAAGTAACGTCATAGGTTCCCGCCGTACTGTAAACAACAGAGGGGTTCTGTTCAGTACTTGTAGCCGGGGTACCACCAGTAAATGTCCATGACCATGAAGATGGAGATTCGGTGGATAAATCCATAAAGTTTACAGTTGCACCTTCGCAGACCGTTGTCTGATCAGCAGTAAAGTCTGCAACAGGTGGATTAGCACACGGATTAAATGTAACATTCACAGTATCATACCCATAACAACCATCAGAATTAACAACCGTTACAGAATACGTATCAGTAGTAGTGACATCAATAGTTTGAGTAACAGACAGTTCGCTCCATAAGTATGATTGTCCTGCACCGGCTCCGGCATCGAGATTAACAATATCTCCTTCGCAGAGTATTTGGTCGGCCCCTAGGTCAACTGTTGGTAAAGCATTAACGGTTATATAATTTGTTTTTGTTTCGGTATTACTTCCTTGTGCGTTAGTAGCAGTTAATGAAATTGTATATTCTCCAGGTAAATTAAAAACTATATCAGACGGATTTTGGTCAGTTGAAGTTGCTGGAGTTCCTCCATTGAAAGTCCATGACCAGGAAGTTGGTATATTTAATGTTTCATCAAGGAAATCAATACTTTCTCCTGCACAAATTTCAGTAGAGCTGGCAGAAAAATCTGCAATAGGAGCTTCAGGTGGAGGAGGGTCACAATTAACAATATGGATATTATCTAACTGTAGTGCATTCATATCATTTGAATTATGGTGGAAAGCAAGGTAAACCTGCTGTCCCCCATAAGAAGCACCGTCAATATTAACAGATGCCGGCATCCAGTCTGTATTACCACCATAAGCAGGATCATTATCTGCATATTGAAGCAAAACAGTAGAAAAATCACTAACATTACTACCTGTAGTTGATATTAATACCCTGTAACCATCCTGATAATTAGGATCGAATAGCTTATGTTCCCATTTCAAATCAGCTCCTGCAGCAGGGATCGTTATGGGTCCAAATGTAAGCCAGTCATTAGCTATACCAGGTGGGTTTAACCATGATGTAATATATAGATTAGAGTCAGGAGTTGCTCTTTCAATTATTTTCCAATCAGAAGCGCCACCTGCATTTGCTGGAACACCATCTAAATCGTAAAAATTCATATTGAAACCGAGTTCATCGATAGCATTTACAAATATATCGGGAATAGTATAATCCAAAAGGGTATCACAAGGATATACTACTTCAATATAATCGATTTTTGTTTTTGTATCACTTCCATTGGTATTTGAAGTTTGTAGAGAGACCGAATAAAGTCCGGGAGAGTTATAAAACACAGATGGATTCTGAACACTCGAAGTACCAGGAGTGCCTCCGTCTAGTGTCCATGACCATGTATCTGGAAAACCGACTGATAAATCGGTATATTGAACTGGTCCGGAAGGAAGTATGATGAATGTATCAGAAGCAACAAAATCAGTTGTTGGTGTTGCAGTAGGATCAGTACAAACAACAGGGAAAATAGCATTATTCCATGTCCCACCCCATCCTGTTTGATATGTATTCCATGAATCGTTGTCCCACATTTCCCAGGCAGTATTTGTATTAGAAGAATTTTGTGCGCCTGTATAAACAGCAATTGGGTCTTTAGTTATATCAGTAGGAGAAGGAATCATAAATCCAACATAAAAAGGACCTGTTATTGTAAGAGGAGTTGATAAAGGTATATAAGTAGGGTCTCCATTTATAACATCAGCTTCAATTGTACCAAGAGGATAAGTTTCTGTAGCAATTATATTTCCAGGTTTTCCATTATTATCATCCCAAATATTTATCTCAATATTTGTGGGGCCTTGTGTATCATCTCCTGCACCAAAATAAAACCAAACACCTTGTATTGCCTGATATGGGTAATACGAATCAAAATCAAAATACTCTGCTTTTGCTTTATCGCCATATTCGTTAACACCAGATACATAAGAACCTGCTGTGCCTGTAGTATATAATTTATAATTACCAAAAACATTATTAATAGAATCGCAATTTTCAACAGAATTATCTTTAACAGTAATATAGCCTGTCTTTACTTCCATATCACTACCAATAGAATTTGCAATTGTTAATGAAACTGAATAAGTTCCGGGAGTAGTATATAAAACATCAGGATTTATATCATTAGAAGTTGCAGGTGTTCCACCTTCAAATTCCCATGCATAAATATCAGGTGTGCTACCATAAGAAAGATCAGTAAAGCTAACAGTTTCATTTGGCCAAGTTATTATATTGGATGCAGTAAATTGTGCCTTAAGGCTTAAATTAGGATCATTGCAAACAAAAGGGAAAATAGCATTTGCTAAAGTATTCAACCCCCAGTTAGAACAATCATACCAGTTGCTGTCGCTTGCCATTTCCCAGAAAGTATTTGATGGAGAATCTCCATCTTGATTAGTTATTAAAGCTAAAGTATCACCGGCAGCAGTTGGTAGATAAACACCTACATAAAAAGCAGGCGGTATAATCACAGGTGAGTCAAACATAACATCTGTATAACCTAGTGCAGTATCACCAATAATAGTAGCGAGAGGTACGGTTTTGGTTGCAATAATATTGCCCGGTTTTCCATTATAGCCATAATTATCCCATACCGCAAAAGTAATATCAGGGGAAGTAGCATTATCTGCATCAGCCCACC
>JBNGDT010000323.1:0-2791 GCA_049975305.1 Bacteroidales bacterium
TAGCAGGAATTAGCTATAAAAATGAATTTAGGTATAACATTAAGTAATCATAATATAAAAAATATCAGGACTGTATGATTTCACGAATGCATGTTTTAATGATTGCACGAGATTTCAAGGGATATACCTTATTTTTGGGAGTGTTCTGATTATTTCTCCTTATCATGCCATCACGCCATCTCCCTCTCGCTTTCGTACTTTCGTTCCTACACCCTATCTCACCATCTCACTATTTCTTCCGTCTCTCTATCACAACAGTACTCCAATCTCAACTCTCATAACTCACTATGTTTGTTAAAATTACGGATAATCATATTAATTAATATAGTACCTGATAACTTTTGACTCCGGTCTTCCGTCTTCCGACTTCCGACTTCCTTAGCCAATAACCTCAACCCACCCAAACGGATCTTCTTCATCGCCGTATTGTATATTGATGAGGGTATTGTACAGTTGAGTGGAAATTTTTCCGGGTTTGCCGTCCGGGCAGTATTTATACGTTTTTCCGGTTTCAAGGTCTTTGATTTCACCAATCGGAGAAATGATTGCTGCTGTTCCACAAGCACCAACTTCTTCAAAGCTGTCAAGTTCTTTAACAGGTACAGGACGCCGTTCAGTTTTCAGTCCCTTTTTTTCTGCAAGTGCAATCAGGCTTTTGTTGGTAATGGAGGGCAATATGGATGATGATTTTGGTGTGATGTAGGTATTGTTTTTGATGCCAAAAAAGTTGGCAGCACCAATTTCATCAATGTATTTTTTCTCTTTGGCATCTAAGTACAATGGGGAGCTGTATCCTTCGTCTTTGACTTTCTGAACCCCTTTTAATGATGCAGCATAGTTGCCTCCCACTTTTATATTGCCGGTTCCTAGTGGAGCAGCACGATCGGTATCGCGCACAATGGCAATTTTTACCAGGTTAAACCCTTCTTTGAAATAAGGCCCTACAGGAGTGACAAATACCACAAAGGTATATTCACTGGCTGGTTTAACCCCTATTTCAGCTCCTGATCCGTACAAAAGGGGGCGGATGTATAATGCAGCACCAGTGCCATGCGGAGGAACAAATTCTTTGTTAAGGTTCACTGCCTCCACAATCATTTCTTTGAACAGGGCTTTGGGAACAGGTTCCATAAGAATACCATGAGCAGAATTCTGCATGCGTTTCCAGTTTTCTTCCCAGCGGAATAAGCGTATCTTTCCGTCTTTGCCACGATAAGCTTTCATCCCCTCAAAGGCTTCCTGCCCGTAATGTAAGGCAGTGGCAGCAATATGTATATTGATTTGTTCTGATGTGGATACTTCTGGTTTGCTCCATTTCCCGTCTTTAAAATACGCGCGTACATTCGCGTTTGTTTTTATATAGCCGAAAGGCAACTTTGACCAATTAAGTTCTGGCATAATCATGTATGTTTTGGTTTCACTTTTTCAAAATTAAGAAAAACTTCTATGATTTTCATAATTCGCAGTATGCTTCTTAGCATAGAAAAAATTATCCCACCTGTGGTACCTATATGTTTGTGTCAGGACAGTTAATTGTGTCCGGTCTGAAACGTTAAAAAAATGAGAAATGCCACAATGACACAAAGACACAAAGAGCCTCAAGGTGTAGAAATACAATACTATAAGATTTGCGATACTTTGTGTCTTCGTGTCTTAGTGGCAAAACAGTGTATTTTTAGACAGGGCTCATATATCATTTCAACAGAATGAAAAAGAACAAAACCAACATGGAACAAAAAAACAGATGACATTATTAAAAAAACTGATTAACTATAATACCTTAGTCAGCATGAATAATAATTCAACAGATAATAAAAATTAACTTTTGTGGTGTTAACTGTTTTGAACTTGGATTTTGTTTTTTGAACTTTGGATTTGAATACTTTTCCTGTATAAATAAGGATTCCAAAACAAAATAACAGCAAATTAAAAAGAGTTACATGAGAGTTCAACCATCACTAAATCTCGCCATCGTGCCTTCGTCCAATCCTGATAGTCCGTTATATTTTAGAATAGACTAATAAATGTTATGGATATGGTATGATTGCCATTTGATCCACTAACTGATCAAGGGCTTTTTGGAGTTGTTTTTTTAACGCCAGTTTTAACATCATGTTTACATCAGCATGCAGGGTAAGTCTTGTTCTTGTATCGTAGGCTGCGACTTCTTTGAGCTGTATCCAAAACAAAAAAGGAAAGGATGAATCCTCTGCCCCCCTGATTTTGATTGTTTTATATGGGTCCCTATCCATGATTTCCATCCCGATTTCCTGCCCTTTGATCTTAAAACGGCATGTGTCTTCTGTTGAAGACCAGTCTTTTGTATCCGGAGGAACAAAGCGGTCAAAATTGCGAAAATCAGAAAGAAAACGGTAAACCCGTTCTGCCTGATAAGGAATTTTTCCGGTTTTGCTAACAACTTCTAGTTTTGACATCATGCATTATTTTTTCCAGTTTGACGGATCTTTGCGCCACTCTTCGAGAGTTTCCAAATCTTTTTGTTGTATGTATCCTGCAGCGTTTGCTTCTTTCAGCAGCGTTTCATAATTGCTCAAGGTAACAAGTTTTACCCCTGCATTTTTGAAATTTATTGAGGCCGTTTCAAAACTGTAAGTGAAAATAGCCATCATCCCTATCACATTGCATCCTGCATTCCTTAATGCTGCCACTGCGCTTAGGCTACTATTTCCTGTGGAAATCAGGTCCTCAATAACCAGCACGTTTTGTCCGGGTTTTACTACTCCTTCAATACGATTATCAAGCCCATGCCCTTTGGATGCCGTCCGTACAT
>JBNGDT010000324.1:0-2776 GCA_049975305.1 Bacteroidales bacterium
ATTTTTTATGGAATGTAAATGAACTTTTAATATTGTAAAAAATTTTATAATTTTAGAAAAATAAAAACCACCTTTATGACGCTTATCACTCCAAATTAAGGTGTATAAGCATCAAAAATGAATTGGTATAAATAAGTTGTACACAATGCTAACGCATAGCACAAAAGCCTACGTATATAGTAACCTTAGTGTTCTAGTCGAGATAAAGAGCTAAAGCAAAAATCAATAAAAAACATAAATAACCATGGGCAGATTTTCAGATGAAGTACGTAAAAAGCTTTCAGGCAACTACAACGGGCCATCAAAGGATATAGAGTTTTCCTGTGGCAACTGCCTGAACATGTTCACCTTTGTTTATTCCGACATCTATCTAAAAACATCGGGAGACATTGAATTTGTGCCCGAGCCGTCATGTCCTCGTTGTGGGGCTACCGAAGAGCTGGTTTTCAGTGACTACGGACAGGAAAAGATAGAAGATATGCTGTTTAGCGGTCAAATCAGAAAAGCCAGATAAACCAAAAAGTCAGATAAAATGTGTATGCCCCCGGAACATACAGGATTTGAAACGAAAACCATGGAAAAGAAGTTCCGCCTTGGTGATTTCTTTGACAGTCACTGGGACAACTACACCAAGCAACCAAAGCACTTCATTACCCACGAACAGTATAAAGCAGTTGCAGCAATACGTACCTGCAGGACTGAAGCGTTGGGCATAGACCATTATGTCTGTGAAGAGTGTGGCGAGATGTCAAAAGTATATCACAGTTGCAAAAACAGGTTCTGCCCCACATGCAGCTGGAAAGACACCTTGGACTGGGCCGATAAAATGAAAAACGATATGTTGGATATTCCACACCGGCACGCGGTTTTTACTTTGCCCCACGGGCTCAATAACTTAATAAACGACAACAAAGCTGTCCTTTTAGATATCTTATTTAAAACGGCAGCTGATACAATTAAAGACTGGATGGGGCATAAATACAAACTAACACCGGGCATTATCAGTGTCCTCCATACTTTTGGGGAGACTAAAAAGTTACACCCACATGTACATATGATTGTTTCATGGGGAGGGATAAACAAAAACTATTACCCGGAAGAAATTAAAGGGGAATTCATCAAATACGATTTCATACAAAAGAAGTTCCGGTGTAAGTTTGAAGACAAACTTGTGGAGCTTTTTGATGCTAATGTATTATGCCACAAATTTTCCGGAAGGATTGACTTTATGCGTTTTCTCAAAAGGGCCAATAATAAAAAATGGCGTATAAATTTTGAACCTGCAATGAAAATTCCCGAAGAGGTAATCCGTTATATTGGACGGTATTCCAAAAGGGCTTGTATCAGCGAGCATAAAATAACCAACATTGAGGGGGAGTTTATTTCTTTCAAATATAAAGACAATAAAAACCTTGATTACAATAAAAAACCAATCGTCAAAGAACTGACGCTGCATTACAACAAGTTCTTCCCAAGGCTATTGCAACATGTGCCGCTCCCTTATTTTAGGCTTGTAAGGTATTATGGTGCATATGCAGCAAGGACAAAAGCAATGCTCAAAGAAAAATATCCGTTATACCAGGAAAAGACAGCAAATGAAAAGGAAGGGCCAGTAAAAGAAGAGCTTGATACTTATGAAATGCCTGATAACCCAAAAATTTGCAAAAACTGTAACCGGGAGAAAAAATATTTGTACTCAACATTTAGAAACAGGGAGGGCAAAATCATATATATGTCAAGATTTAGCCCGAAAGAAAAAAATAACAAACCTGACGAGAAAGTTGCATAAATATCAATGGGATTGGTATGCCTTGTTGTGAAATATTGCACTTTTTTGCATCTTTAAGAACTGAAAACCAATGAAAAAACTAATTTTAAACCTTACAGGTTTAGTGGAATTTAAGAAACGGTCAAGCTTTGAAGTTACAAACAATCAAAAATTGAGGCTCAAATTATATAAACCCGTTTTAAGGTATCAAAGCACAGTGTACAACAGATTGTAAATTGCATTGTGGCAGTAGAGCTAACCATGACAGCCGGTAACACGCACAAAATAAAGCGGGTACTTGACTGGTAAACAGCCCGCAATCCACAACGACAACTTACAATCGAAACGTTATGCAACAGCTTAAAAAAGACATACAACTATGGCAACAGAAATAAAAACTTGGGAAATTATAGAAGGTGAATTGTCAGAAATCAATACGACTCTTGCTCAAAATGGACGTAAAGAAAAGGACGATTTGGAAAAGTGGCTGAAAACAAATCCTAAAATACTTGGAGACAATATATTAGTTTTTGGAGAGCAAGTTTGGACAAAATCAGGTCCACTTGACTATTTGGGAATTGACAATAACGGAAACTTAGTAATAGTTGAATTAAAACGTGATAAATTAGCAAGAGATGTTTTAGCTCAAGCAATAGATTACGCCTCAGATGTGGCAAATTGGGATATTGAAAAACTTAATGAAATTTGCTTAAAATTTTCAGACAATTCACTGGAAGATTATATCACGGACCATTTTGACAATGTCGAACTTGACGATTTGGTAATTAATAAAGCGCAAAGACTTTTATTAGTAGGATTTTCAATTGACGAAGCTTTGAGTAGAATGATTGAATGGTTGTCATCAAAATATGATGTTGGAATAAATGCAATTATTTTTAACTACGTTAAAACTTCTTCGGGAAACGAATTACTTTCAAGAACGGTAATCATTCCAGAAGAAATTGAAAAAGAAAAATCGAATAAGAAAAAATTTACAATCCCAATGTC
>JBNGDT010000325.1:0-3023 GCA_049975305.1 Bacteroidales bacterium
TTTTATTTTATATTCATTTAATTATCAATTAGTTATCAACAAGGAAACTTGAATTTTTTAAATTGTTGTCGGTATCTTTGTTCTTTGAAATTTCCGAAACGGCCGAGCTGTAAAAAGTTAACATGCCCTTTAATGGAGAGCAAAAGAATAACGACTTTGCAGAAAAAGCCTTCCTGCATTTGTTAAAAACTGATATTTTATTTAATGTTATGATAATTGATGCATTATAGTTATTATATCCCCTGGTAGTCATTCTATAACAGATTTGTGGCAAAATCCATCAATACACTGACTGTCAGGGGGTTTGATTAAATATTTTGATGACTTGGTTTGCTCATTTTCAAATAGTTATTAACATTTTTAACGGAGTGTTGGGTATTAAATAAATACAAAAAACCGGGATTTTCATCCCGGTTCGTTTACCTTTTTACTTAAAAGTGGTTTCAGAAAAGCAGTCCCAGTTTAAAGGATGCTGTTTTGTTTCGCCAGTCGCAGTTATCATCCTGAACTACTTTTTTTAATCCCATTTCGTAGCTCAATGAGGTTCGGATGGCATTCTTTTTAAGAAAGGGAAATTCAGCCCCCAGTTCAAATGACCAGCCAAAATCCAAATCGTCTGTATAGTTTTCAATTTCAATTTTCTCATCATTCAGTTCATAATCGCTTTCTATAAGAAATCCCAAGTAAGGGCCTGTTGAAAAAAACAGGTGTTTTGTATCTCTTTTGGCTGAAGAAAATTCTGCTTGTAATGGAAGCACGGCGTAATGCAATGTTCCTGTTACTTCTGTTTCATCATTTCCTGTTAATCCAAGATTCAGCTCCGAAAGTTCTGTTTTCTTACCTTTTCCCTGGTATGAAACACCCGTTTTGATAGTAACCCAGTCATTCAGGTTGTGCAATGCAAAAATCCCCGCATTAACTCCCGCTTTAATATCGTTGTTATCGCAAATATTGCCGATGTCGGAGAGTGTAGAGGCATTTATACCGGCTTCAACAACCCAATCTGTTTGGGCGTTTGCATTCAAACTGCCAGATAACGTGAAAAACAGCATTGCAGCTAGTGCAATTAAGTGTCTGTTAAATTGATGTTTAAAAGTGTTCTGTTTCATTTTTTTTAAATTATTGATTATTTATTTTTTTCTTTTTTGAGTTCGTTTGGGTGAAAGGCAATATAAACTGCAGGCACAAACAACAATGTAATGAGTGTTGAAACTAGCAGCCCGCCAATTATGGTAATTCCCAGTGGAGAGAACATTTCTTTTCCCATTCCGGTGCTGGCAGCCATTGGAATCATTGCACACACGGTGGTTAATGTGGTCATTAATACCGGCCGCAAACGCGAACTTCCTGATTCAAGCACTGCATCAGTAAGTTTTGCTCCTTTGCGTCGCAGCTGGTTGATGTAATCCACCAGCACAATTCCGTTGTTAACCACAATTCCAATGAGCATGATAATTCCAATGAAGGTGGTAACACTCAGTGTTAACCCGGTTATTGCAAAAGCCCATATTACACCAATTGCCGTGAATGGAACTGAAAGCATTATAATCAGTGGATGTTTAAACGATTCGAACTGGGCAGCCATTACCATATAAACCAGCAAAATGCCCAGCATGAAAATCAGATATAAATCGCCGAATGATTCATCCTTGTTTTCTACCTGGCCTGCAATTTCTGCTGTAACTCCTTCCGGGAGATCAAAGTCTGCAAGGAACTGATTTACATTCGCGGCTGCTTCTCCGAGTGAAATTTGATCGAGATTTGCTTTTACAACTACATAACGTTGCTGTGATTTTCTGCGAATCTCAAGTTTTCCTTTTCCCATGCGAATATCAGCTACCGATGACAAAGTAATTTTTTCGCCCCTTAAATTGGTAAGTTGAATATTTCCAATATCTGTAATATCTTTTTTAAAGTCTTCGCCATACATCAGGGTGATATCATAATCTTCGCCTTCATCAGATAATGTGCCGGCATCCGTACCGTAAATACCCTGGCGAACCTGCATTCCTACCATGGCCACATTTAAACCGAGCGCCGACGCTTTTTTACGGTCAATGTGAATTTCAATCTGGTTTTTTCCATTATCGATGGTTGATTCAACGTCTGTCAGGTACCCGCAATTTTCAAAATATTCTTCAACCGATCGGGCAGTACTGTTCAGTTCTTCAAAGTGTTTTCCGGAGAGAAAAACTTCAATTGGTTTATTGTTACCGAGCAGGGCAGCCGACAAAATACTTCCGGCCGATACATGGAATCGTTCAATTTCAGGAATTTCCTCTAATCGGGCTCTCAAAACTTCACCAATCTCTTTTGCTGAGCGCTCTCTTTCATCGGGTAATTCAAGATGGCACATCACGGTTCCAACATTTTTGCCCTCCGAAAAACCAACCGAAGACAGGATCCCATCCTGGGTTTGTCCTGCAATAACTGCAATTGAGCCCGGAACGCGCTCCGGTATTTCATCCTGCATAATGGAGGCAATCTTTTCTCCTATTTTACCGGTTGCATCAGCTCGTGTTCCAACCTCGGTTTCAAAGACCACTGTCACATCGCCGGCATCGAATTCAGGGATATAGTCGCTCCCGATTTTTTTCCCGGTATAAATTGACAACACCAAAATGGCCAAAACAAACAGGATGGTAACCGATTTATGAAAAATAACCCATGCCAGCAGCTTTTTATAGGCAGACTCGATAGCAACGAATATATTTTCAGACCATTTGAAAAAACTAAATTTACGCTCAGCCTTTTCATTTTTCTTTTTTAGCAGGCGTGAGCTAATCATTGGGGTTAAACTGAGCGAGGTTATCAATGAAGCAATCATGGTAACCGACGTCAAGATTGCAAGCTGTTTAAACATGATTCCAACAATACCGCCCATAAAAATCAGCGGGATAAAAACCATAAGGGTAGTAGCCGTTGAAGCCGAAATAGCCATTCCCATCTCTTTGGCACCTTCTATTGCCGCTTTATAAGGAGGCAGTCCTTCTTCTATTTTTTTTGTAATATTCTCGAGAATA